>JAICGL010000383.1 GCA_025923175.1 Acidimicrobiia bacterium | reverse complement strand
GGTGAGGCCCACCCGGTGGTCGGTGACCCGGTTCTCCTTGAAGTTGTAGGTCCGGATCTTCTCCGACCGGCCGCCGCCGCCGACCTGGGCCCGCCGGGCGCTCGACAGCTCGTCGGCCTGCCGCTGCTGCTCGGCCTGGAGCAGGCGGGCCCGGAGGATCCGCATCGCCTTGTCCTTGTTCTGGAGCTGGCTCTTCTCGTCCTGGCAGGCGACGACGATGCCGCTCGGCCGGTGGGTGATCCGCACCGCCGAGTCGGTCGTGTTGACCGACTGGCCGCCGGGGCCCGTCGACCGGTAGACGTCGATCTGGAGGTCGTTGGGATCGATCGTGACGTCGACCTCCTCGGCCTCCGGGAGGACGGCGACGGTGGCCGCGCTGGTGTGGATCCGCCCCTGGCTCTCCGTCGCCGGCACCCGCTGGACCCGGTGGGTACCGGCCTCGTGCTTCAGCTGGCTCCACACACCCTGGCCCTTCACCAGGAAGGTGGCCTCCTTGAAGCCCCCCATGTCGGACGGCTGGCTGGAGAGCACCTCGACCTTCCACCTCTGCTGGGCGGCGTAGGCCTGGTACATGTGGACGAGGTCCCCGGCGAAGAGGTTGGCCTCCTCGCCGCCCTCGGCGCCGCGGATCTCGAGGATGACGTTTTTGTCGTCGTTTGGGTCCTTCGGGAGAAGGAGGACCTTGAGGCGGCCCTCGAGGTCGGCCACGGCCGACTCTTTCTCCGCCACCTCCTCCCGGGCCATCTCCCGCACCTCGGCGTCGGACTCGGTTTTCACCATCTCCCGGGCGTCCTCGAGCTGCGCCTTGGCGCTCCGCAACTCCCGGAACGTGTCGACGATCGGCTTCAGCTCGGAATGGCGCTTCCCAGCCGTGCGGACGGCGTCCTGGTCGCCAGCGGCGTAGATGTCGCCCATCCGCGCCTCGAGAGCGTCGAACTCCTCTTCCAGGCCGGCCAACCGCTCGAACACGTCAAACACCCTAACGATCAGGCGCCGCAGGCAGGAAACGACCTTCTTTGAGCCGAATGGGACGAAGGCGCGGGGTCGGGCTACCCCAGCGTCTCCCCCAAGCCGATGAGAAAGCCAAATCGAGCGATTCGACCCGTTCTGGAAAGGTCGCCCACTTCGCCATGAGCTTGCATTCGACCTTTCGACGGACGGGTGTCGTCGGCCTCGCTCTCTCCGTGGCTTTAGTCACCGGTGCCTGCTCGGGTGGCTCCAGGACCGAGAAGGGTCTGGTCATCGGGGAGTCCACCAGCACCTCGACCGCCCTGCCGGCTCCGGACATCATCGAGGACCCGACCACCACCACGGCCGAGGCGTCGACCACCACGGGAGTCCCCCGCACTGGCGGTGGCGCCCATGGTTCGGGCCGCCCGGTCACCGCGAAGTTGACCGGCATCCCCGACGGGGCGCCCTACGGGGAGGCCATCCCGTTCACGTCTTCGGTGGAAGTCCCCACCAACCTGGTGTGGGTGCTGGCCATCGGCTCCGACGCCCGCCCCGGCGGCGACATGCGCAAGAGCAACGGCGACTCGATCCATCTGATCGGCGTCGACCCGCAGACCGGAACCGGCACCGTCGTCGGCTTCCCCCGCGACTCTTGGGTCAAGATCCCCGGCTACGGCACCGGCAAGATCAACAGCGCCCTGGCCAGGGGCGGCCCGAAGCTGATGGCGGAGACCGTCCGGCAGCTGACGGGCCTGCCGGTGGACTACTACGTCCTGACCGCCTTCGAGGGCTTCCAGAAGATCGTCGACGAGCTGGGCGGCGTGAACGTCCACGTCGACCGGAAGATGAACGACAAGATGTCCGGCGCCCGCTTCGACCCGGGCTGGCACAACATGAACGGTGGTCAGGCGCTGGCCTACTCCCGGGACCGCTACGACGTGCCCAACGGCGACTTCAGCCGGTCCCTGCACCAGGGCAACGTCATGATGTCGGGGCTGGCCAAGCTGCGAGCCGAGGTTGGCGACGACGAGGGCCTGCACCGCTGGATCGGCGTCCTGCTCCGCCATGCCGACCTCGACAGCCCGCCGACGTCGCTCCTGCCGATGGCCGCCCTGGCCCGGCGGCTCGACCCGGCCAAGATCACCAACATCGTCGCCCCCGGCCGGGTGGGCACCGCCGGTGGCGCCTCCGTCGTCTACCTGACCGACGAGGCACGCAAGCTGTTCCTCGACCTCAGGCCCGACGCCGCCATTGGGGGCCCGACGGGCGACCAACCCCGTCCTGCGCCCACCACGACGACCACCGTTGCGCCGACGACCACGACGACGACGACCGTCCCGAGCACGGACGAGTCGACAACGACGTCCTCCACCGCCCCCGCGGTCCTCGGCCTGGACCGCTAGGGCGGGGGCAGGCGCACTACTTCTTCTTCGCCGCCGGAGCCTTCTTGGCCGCCGCAGCGGCCTTCTGGGCGGCCTGTGCGCTCCGCGCTGCTTCGCTGGCGGCCTGGCGGCGCTGGAAGCGCTCGACCCGGCCGGCGGTGTCAACCACCTTCTGCTTGCCGGTGTAGAAGGGGTGGCACTCGCTGCAGAGCTCGACCCTCAGCACCGACCTCGTGGACCGGGTCACGTACTCGTGGCCGCACGAGCAGTGCACGCTGCAGGGCACGTATTCGGGGTGGATGCCGGTCTTCATAGGGGCTCCAGTCTAGGGACTCAGCCGCCGGCCCGGGCCGGCGCAGCCGCAAGAGTAGGCCGGAGGGCGGCGCTAGCCGCCCGTAGGCGCCTTGGCGATCTCGGCGAGGAACTCGTCGTTGCTCCTCGTGCTCTTGATCTTGTCCATCAGGAGCTCGAGGCCGGCCCCGCCCTCCAGAGCGTTCAGCACCCGGCGCAGCTTCCAGACCATCTGCAGCTGCTGCCTGTCGAAGAGCAGTTCTTCGTGCCGGGTGGACGATGCCTCCACGTCGATCGCCGGGTAGATCCGGCGCTCGGCCAGGCGACGGTCGAGCCGGAGCTCCATGTTGCCCGTCCCCTTGAACTCTTCGAAGATCACCTCGTCCATCCGGCTGCCCGTCTCGATGAGAGCGGTGGCCAGGATCGTCAACGATCCGCCTTCCTCAATATTCCGGGCCGCCCCGAAGAACTTCTTCGGCGGGTAGAGGGCACCGGAGTCGACACCGCCGGAGAGGATCCGGCCCGACGCCGGCGCGGCCAGGTTGTAGGCCCGGGCCAGGCGGGTGATGCCGTCGAGGATGATGACGACGTCCTTGCCGGTCTCCACGAGCCGCTTGGCCCGCTCGATGGCCAGTTCGGCCACCTGCGTGTGCTCCTCGGCGGGCCGGTCGAACGTGGACGAGACGACCTCGCCGTTCTGCACGTGGCGCTTCATGTCCGTGACCTCCTCGGGCCGCTCGTCGACGAGCAGCACGATGAGGTGCACCTCGGGATTGTTGCGTTCGATGGAGCCGACGATCTGCTTCATGATCGTCGTCTTGCCCGCCTTGGGCGGCGACACGATCAGACCCCTCTGGCCCTTCCCGATCGGGGAGACGAGGTCGACGATCCGCCCGGTCAGGTTGTTCGGCTCGCCGGGCATCTCGAGACGGAGCTTCTCGTCGGGGAACAGCGGCGTCAGGTCCTCGAAACGGGGACGGGACCGGGCCTCTTCGGGCGACATCCCGTTGATCTCGTCGAGGCGGAGCAACGCCGGGTACTTCTCGTTGCTGGCCGCCGGGCGGGTGGCCCCCTTCAGGTAGTCGCCCTTGCGCATGCCGAACCGGCGGATCTGCGAGGCGGAGACGTAGACGTCGCCCCGGCCTGCCAGGAAGCCGGCCGTCCGCATGAAGCCATAGCCTTCGTCACGGATCTCCAGCAGACCCTGGACCTCGATCGGGTCCCCGGTGGGCTCGAAGGTGCGGGGCTCGCGCTCGCGTTCCCGCTGGTGCTGCTGCTGGCCGCCGCCGTCGCTCGGCGCTCCCCCCTCGAAACCACCCCGGTCCCGGCCACGGCGCCGCCGGCGCCGGCTGCGTCCTTCGCCGTAGCCCTCCCGGTTGTCGTCGGGCCCCTGGCCCCGCTGCCCATGCTGGCCACCGTGGCGGCCCTGGTCGTCGCGCTCGGTGACATTGACGCCGCCGTCGCCAGACTCGCCGTCGGAGGCCCGGCTGTCGGCTTCGGACGGGGAAGTCTCCGTGGCAGTGGACGCGCCCTCGCCAAAGGACTGCTGCTTCGGCGCCTCGGCGGCGGGTGCGGAGCGGCGGTCGCTGTCCTCGGCAGCTCGGGCCGGTTCGGTGGCCTCGGTCGCCTCCGCCTTGCTGCGGGTCTCCGCCTTCGCGCTGTCACCCTCTCCGCTGGCGCCCTCTCCGCTGTCGGCGGGCGCGGCCGTCTCGGCGTCGGCCGCCTTCTTCTTGGTCGCCCGCTTCTTCGGCTTCTCACCGGTCGGCTCGGGAACCGACGCCCCGTTGGTCGCCTTGTCGAGGATCGCCTCGATCAGGTCGGCCTTGCGCAGCCGGGTCGCCCCCCGGACACCCATGGCCGACGCGATCTCGTGCAGCTCGTCACGGTCGCGTGATCCGAGCTGGGCGCGTTCGGCGGCGAATTCCCCC
>JAICGL010000382.1 GCA_025923175.1 Acidimicrobiia bacterium | reverse complement strand
TGCCCGGTGACTCGCCGCTGACCGGCATCGGCGTCGGCGGGTACGCCACCGGCCACCCGGCCCTGGTGGTGAAGATCGACAACGTGGGGGCTGCCCGGCCCCAGCAGGGGATCAACGAAGCCGACGTCGTCTTCGAGGAGATGGTGGAGGGCGGCTTCACCCGCTTCGCCGCCGTCTACCACTCGACCCCAGCCGACCCGGTGGGCCCGATCCGATCGGCTCGCTCCACCGACGTCGCCCTGCTGGCGCCGCTGTACCACCCGCTGTTCTCGTACTCCGGCGCCAACCGCGACTTCCAGAAGATGATCCGGGAGTCATCGATGATCGACGTCGGGGTGGACATCTATCCCGGCCAGTACTACCGCCATAAGGGTCGCAAGGCGCCCCAGAACCTCTTCTCCAACACCTCCGCGCTCCACAGCCTGGCGTCGCCCGACGCACAGGCCCCGCCGCCGCTGTTCTCCTACCGAGGCGTCGGCACCCGCCCGTCGGAGCCGGGCGCCCGCCCGATCTCGCGGGCATCGGCGAAGTTCTTCTACGACGGCAAGGAGCGGACGAACGTCAGCTACGACTGGGATGCCGGCACCAACTCCTGGACCCGCATCCAGAACAACTCGCTGCACGTCGACACGGAAGGCCGCAAGGTCGCCCCGACCAACGTGATCTTCCAGTTCGTCAATTACAAGAACACCGGCTACGTCGACAGTTCCGGCGCCAAGGTTCCCGAGGCGGACGTCGTCGGTACCGGCGACGCCTGGATCCTGTCGGCCGGCTACCTCGTCCCGGTGCGCTGGGAGAAGCGAGACCTCAACGACGTGACCGTCTTCCGGGGTGAGGACGGCCGCTACGCCCGGCTGCTCCCCGGTCGCACCTGGGTGGAGCTCGTCCCGCCTCCGATCGACAAGGCTTCCTTCTCCGAGCGCCCGGTGGACGCCAACGACGAGGCCAAGCCGGTGGCGCCGCCCCTGGCGGACGGGACTGGCCCGTCCCCGCCGGAGACGACAACGACCACGACCGGTCCGGCCGGCAGCACCACGACGACGCAGCCGGAGGAGACGACCACCACGCTCGCACCGGAGCCGGTGACGACGACGCTCCCGCCGCCGACGCTCCCGCCGTCGACGATCGACCCGAACTCGACGACTACCACCACCGATGCCAACGAGCGCAGCAGCCAGGGCAAGAAGGGCAAGGACGAGTCCGCCGCCCCCGCCTCGACGTCCTCGGCCTCGGTGGCCTCCGGCCCCGCCAGCGCGGCCGTCATCGGGTTACTGCTCCTCCTGGCCCCCTGGCCTCGCGACCAGCGCCGCCCCCGCCGCCGCTTCCGCCGCTGAACCGGTTGAATCAGCGATAGGCGACGGCGATCGCCATCGCCACGCTGGCCGTGTGCGTCAGCGACACGTGCCACCCGCCCACCGCCCGTTCCTCGGCCAGGGCAGCGGCTCGGCCGGTGACGCTGAGCGCAGGCGCGCCGCCCTCGCCGCGTACGACCTCCACGTCGGCGAAGTCGAAGGCGCCGAGGCCGACCGACAACGACTTCATGACGGCTTCCTTGGCGGCGAAGCGGGCCGCCAGGCCCGGGACGGGGTCGTGCCGGCTGCCCGCCTCGGCTCGCTCGGCCGCGGTGAAGACCCGCTCGGCGAAGCCCCGCCTCCGGCCGAGCACGGTGCGGAACCGCTCGACGTCGACGGCATCGACGCCGACTCCTATGACCTCTCCCCCCGGGATCACGGCCACCGTCCTAGTCGAAGACGAGGCAAAGTGTCGTGTGATGCCCCGGTCCCGTCCCCGACACGATCATGACGCAGGCGGTCCTGCCGAGCTGCTGGCGGCCAAGGCCGAGCTGCGGCAGGAGATCTGGGCGGCGCTCCGGTCCGCGAAGGCGACGCGGTTTCCGGGTCCCGAGGGGCGAATCCCCAACTTCGTCGGAGCCGAGGCTGCGGCGGAGCTTCTGCGGAGCACTGAGCCCTGGCAGGCGGCGGCCACGCTCAAGGCCAATCCCGACTCGCCGCAGTGGCCGGTCCGCCAGCGGGCTCTGGAGGACGGGAAGCTGCTCTTCATGGCGGTGCCCCGCCTGGCCGAGGAGGAGCCGTTCTTCCTCCTCGATCCGGAGCGCCTGACCGGTTCGGCGAGGGAGGCGTCCTCGATCAAAGGGGCGTCGGCCTCGGCCCGGCCGGTAGGCCTCGACCGCCTGAAGCCGGTCGACCTCGTCGTGGCCGGGACCGTCGCCGCCGGGCTGGACGGCGCCCGGCTCGGAAAGGGCGGCGGTTTCTCCGACCTCGAGTTCGCCGTTGCATCCGAAGCCGGGCTGATCGGCCCCGACACGGTGGTGGTGACCACCGTCCACGAGGTTCAGGTGCTGCCCGCCGGAGAGATCCCGACCACCGACCACGACGTTGCCCTGGACCTGATCGTCACGCCGGAACGGCTGATCGAGATCCCCCGTCGCAAACAGCGCACCAGCGCTGCCATCCGCTGGGACGAATTGACCGACGAGAAGATCGCCGCGATCCCGCTGCTGGCGCGCCTGCGCGCCGGGAGCTCATGACCCTCAGTCGATCAGCAGCCAGTTCACCGCGTAGATCACGAACGGCACGATGAATGTGGCGGCGACGACTTTGGCAGTGACTCTCATCCACGGCGGCGCCGTGGAGAGATTCCGGCCGAAGCGGCCCAGCCCTTCGATCTGACCTTCGAACGTGAAGGGGGCGTTCTCGAGATCCCAGTTGCTCCGGAGAGCGCCGTCGGCACCACCCGTCGAAGGGCGCCTGCGGACCTTCCGGCGCTTGACTCCCTGCCTACCCATGCCGGAAGCGTCGTCGGGCGGGCCTGATTCCGTCAAATGAATTTGCCCAAGGCGGCGGTGAGCGCGGACTCGAGCCGGTCGGTGTACGCCGTGGCTGCCTCGCCGGTCGAGGCCTCGACCATGATGCGGACCAGCGGCTCGGTGCCGGACGGGCGCACCAGCACACGGCCGGTGTCACCCAGCTCCGCTCCGATCGCCTCGACCTCCGCCCAGAAGGCGGTGGCGTCGGGCAGGCCGGCGCGCTCGGCCACCCGAACGTTGCGGAGCACTTGCGGCAGCTTCTGGACGACCGAAGCCAGCTCCGAAAGAGGACGGCCGGAGCGGGCGAGGACATCGAGAAGGACGAGACCCGACAGCAGCCCGTCCCCTGTGGTGGCCAGGTCACCGAAGATGATGTGACCCGACTGCTCGCCGCCGAGACTGAAGCCACCAACCTCCATCGCCTCGAGGACATAGCGGTCGCCCACCGGCGTCGTCTCGACCCGGATCCCCTCGGCGGTCATGGCGTGGTGGAAACCGAGGTTGGCCATCACGGTGGCCACCACGGTGTCATGGCGGAGCCGGCCGCGGGCGCGCAGATCGAGCGCGGCGATGGCCAGGATGTGGTCCCCGTCGACAAGGCCGCCCCGCTCGTCCACGGCCACGAGCCGGTCGGCGTCACCGTCGAAGGCCAGCCCGGCGACGGCACCGGTCGCCACCACCTCGGCCTGGAGCGGACCCGGGTCGGTGGAGCCGCAGCCGGCGTTGATGTTCGTGCCATCGGGCTGGGCGCCCAGTGCAAGGTTCTCGACCTTGGCGCCGAGTTGCGTCAGTACCCAGGGCGCGGTGGCGGTGGCCGCGCCGTTTCCGCAGTCGATCACGACGCGCAGTCCGTCGAGCCGTCGCCCGTCGAGCGTCGTCAGCATCCAGGACTCGTACTCCTGCCGGGCGCGCTCATCCGGCTGCGCTGTGCCGACAGCGACGCCCTCGACGCGCCCCGGTGGCGGCGTCCCGGCCAGGATGGCGTCGAGCTCAGCTTCAAGCCGTTCCTCGATCTCGTCGCTCAGCTTGCGGCCACCCCGGGCGAAGAACTTGATCCCGTTGTCGGGGAACGGGTTGTGACTCGCCGACAGCACCGCCGCCGGGCAATCACGGACGTGGCTGAGATAAGCGGCTCCCGGAGTCGGCAGAACGCCCGCCAGCACCACGTCGGCCCCTTCGGCGGCCAGCCCGGCCGCCAGCGCCGCTTCCAGCATCGGGCCCGACCGGCGCGTGTCGCGCGCCAGCACGAACGGCTTCTCCGCACCGAGCACGCGCGACGCCGCCCGCCCAAGGGCCAGCGCAAGCTCGGGCGTCAGTTCGACATTGGCCAGGCCCCGTACGCCATCTGTGCCGAAGCGGAGCGTCATGGCCCCCCGGACGACTACCGCTTGGAGTACTGGGGTGCCTTGCGGGCCTTCTTCAGGCCGTACTTCTTGCGTTCCTTCTCACGGGCGTCGCGCGTGAGCAGCCCGGCCTTCTTCACCTGCGTACGCAGGTCGGGGTCGAGCGTCACGAGGGCCCGGGCGATGCCGAGGCGCATGGCCCCGGCCTGCCCACTCACACCGCCGCCAGACAGGGTGCAGTCGACGTCGTAGACCTCGGCCGTCTGCGTGAGGCGCAGTGGCTCCGTGACGATTTGGCGGTGCGTGGCGTTGGGGAAGAACGCCTCGAAGGGCCGCTTGTTGCAGTTAATCACCCCGGTTCCGGGGCGGAGCCGCACCCGCGCCACCGCTTCC
>JAICGL010000381.1 GCA_025923175.1 Acidimicrobiia bacterium | reverse complement strand
TTCGGCCACGCTCACCTCGAAGAAGTGGCGGGCCGTGGCGGTGGCGGTGGCGGCCTCGACGACGGCTGCCGGGGCGTTGGCGGCCCGGGCGACCTCCGCCAGGAGGTCGGTGGCGACCTCGGAGCGGTGGAAGTGGGTCATCATCACGCCGGCCGCCAGCTTGGTGATCTTGCCGACCATGCCGACGAAGACGGCCCGTCTCATCCCGGCGCCGGCGGCCCGCCGGAGGGCGATACCGGTGAAGTCGCCGACCTCGACGACGCACACCGGGGGGATGTCGGGCCAGGTAGCGAGGGCGTAGGACTCTGAGCGGCTGCCGGTAGCCAGAACGACGAGATCGTGACCCTGGGCGGCGGCCACATCGATCTGCTGCACAACCGACGCCCGGTACGACGCGGTCGAGAACGGCTTGACGATTCCGGTGGTGCCGAGGATCGAGATGCCGCCGATGATGCCGAGGCGCTCGTTGGTCGTCTTGGCCGCCATGGCCTGCCCGCCCGGCACCGAGAAGGTGACGACGAGTGGCCGGTCGGTCACCTCACCGAGGGCGGCGTTGATCATCTCCCGGGGGACGGGATTGATGGCCGGTTTCCCCACCGGCAGCCCGAGGCCGGGCAGGGTAACGGTGCCGATGCCGTCTCCGGCCCGGAGGTCGTGGCCGCCCGCTGCGACGGCGGCGGCAGCGTCGTCGGCGAACTCCACCCGGGCGGTCATGCTCGCCCCGTCGGTGCAGTCGGGGTCGTCTCCGGCGTCTTTGACCACGACCGCCTCGAACGGTTCGCCGGACGGGCCGGGTTCGACCGGGAAGCTGACGCGCTGACCGTTGGGCAGGCCAACCTCCACGGTCTCGGGCCGTGTCCCGCTGCACAGCCCGATCGCCGCGGCCTTGGCGGCCGCCGAGGCGCACGTGCCGGTAGTCCAGCCGGTGCGCAGCCCTGCGGTGCGCTCGGCGACCTCCGGCGACATCTCCGGTTCGATGGGCCTCTCCGGCGTGGCGTCCGTCATGACTGCCCCATTGTCCCCGCCCGACGCCCGTCCCCGTCGACCGGGGAGCCGGGCGGGTCCGGTGGGACCGGCCGACGGTCTTGGATTTGTCCTGAGCACGACCGGTGGTGGTGGCGGGTCATAGAGACCCGCGACCACGACCGGTCGTGGTTAGGCACCGATCGGAGGCGGGCCGGAGGTGGGGTCGGGCCACCAGCCGGTGGCGACGCCGGAGGCGAGGGCGGCCCCCCGGGCGGATGCGTCGGGCACCGGGAAGGAGACGACGGGCATTCGGAGTTCCGCCTCCTTCGCCCGCAACCAGGCCGCGCTGCGGCTACCGCCGCCGAACACCACCAGCCGCGAGTGCGGGCCGGTGAGGCCGGCAACCCGTTCCGCCGCTGCCGCCGTTCGTCGCGCCAGAGCCCGTAGCGTCGCCGTCCACATGGCTGCCGCTGGCCCTTCGGGTATCTCGACCCCCTGGGCCAGTGCCACCATCCGCCCGGCCGGATCCGTCGGTGGCTCCGAGCGACCGTCCGTCAAGGCGTCGAGCCGGTCGGGGGCCAAGCCGAGGCGCGCGCTCAGCGCGTCGATCACGAGGCCGGAGCGGGTGGCGCTGGCCAGGACTCCCCAGGTGTCACCGCCGGGCCAGACCGTCACGGCGAGGTCCAATTCGAGCGCTCGCTCGACATCGGGCGCTGCATCGAGTCGGCGAAGCAGGGTTTCGGCCGTGCCGACCGAGTTCAACAGGTCGTCGGGCCGTGCGCCGAGACCGGCTGCTGCCGCCAGGTGGTCGTGCCCGGCGACGGTCACTGGAATCCCGGCCGGGAGGCCGTACCGGTCAGCTGGCTTCTCGGCCACGAACCCCATGGCGCTCCCGGCCGCTCGGACCGGGGGGAAAAGCTCGCCGGCAGCGTCGTTTCCGGTCACGACGTGGGCGATCACCTCAGGAAGGAAGCGGTGGTCGGTCACGTGGTAGGCGCCGGTCCGGGCGGCCAGTGAGTGTTCGGTCGCCTCGGTGCCGGTGAGGAGGAAGAGGACGAGTTCCGGGACGCCCAACCAGCGGTCTGGCGCAGGAAGACCGTGATCGATGAGCCAGCCGAGCTTCGCCAGCGAGGAGACCGTGCGGAGCCGGCGTCCCGTCCAGCAGGGAAGGGCCGGGCCGAAGCGCTGTTCGAGGGAGGCGACCGTCTCTTCGCCGCGCCCGTCGTGCCAGGCGATGATCGGGCCCACCGGCTGGCCCGACCGGAACGGTGCTCCGCTCTCGGCAATGCCGGCCACCCCAACCGCCACCACCCGCTCCAAGGACGGCCGGACACCGGCGAGGAGGCCGGCCAGCGCCGCTTCGAAGTCAGCGACCGTCATGTCGATCCCGTCAGCCGAGGCGCGAAAGGGCGTCGGCACCGACGCCGCGGCATGCTCCGCCCCACTCGAGTCGAGGGCGATCGCTTTGATCCGGGTGGTACCGACGTCGATGCCGAGCAGCAGCCCTGCGGGGGCGGCGCCGCTCAGTACTCGATTCCCTTCAGGGCCTTGATGCCCTCGTCGTAGGCGTGCTTCACCTTGCGCATCTCGGTGACGGTGTCGGCGATCTCGACGAGGCCGGGCGTGGCGTCCCGGCCGGTCATGACGACGCTGGTCTTCGGCGCCCGATCCCGGACGGCGGCCACCACGTCGGCTTCGGGCACCCAGCCGTACTTCACGGCGTAGGTGATCTCGTCGAGGATGAGCAGCTCGTAGTCGCCGCTCTTGAGCTTGTCGCGGGCGACCTCGAAGGCGTGGCGGCCCTTGGCCGCCGTCTCGTCGAGGTCGGTCGACTCCCAGGTGAACCCGTCGCCCAGCGTGTGCCATTCGATGCCCAGGTGGTCCGCCAGCTTGCGCTCGCCGGTCTTCCACTTGCCGCCCTTGATGAACTGCACGACCCCGACCCGCCAGCCCCGGGCCCACCCCCTCGCCATCACACCGAAGGCGGCCGACGACTTGCCCTTCCCATGCCCCGTGTTGAGCAGGACGACGGAGTCGGCGCGCGTCACGCGAGGGAGGCTACAGCAGCTACCGTCGGCCCCCATGGCGGTCGAGGAGTACGTCCGGGACGAGATCGTTGCCGACTGCGCCGAAGGGTTTCCTGCGGTACCTGTCGTGAGCCGCCGGTGAGCAGCGCCGCAGTCCTCACGCTGGTGGCGGTGGCCCTGGCGCTCGTCATCCTCGGGTTGTTCCGCCTCCTTCGCGCCCTCGACTCCGCCGAACTCACGTTGCGTCGCCTCGCCGCTGGGGTCCGGGCCACCCGCAAGGACCTGCGCGTCGCGAGCGAACTGGCCGGCTCCGTCGAACGCGACGCCGTGCGCGGCCGGGCCGCATTCGACCGGCTCGAAGATCTCAAGCGCGGTCGCCGACAGCCAGGAGGACACTGAAAATATCCGCGGCGGTCAGCGAGAGGGCGGTTTTTTCAGTGCCCTCCTAAACGGGCTGGGCGCCCGGCCGGCCCGCCTCGACGACGAACGACGCCCGGGTCGAGATCGGGGCACCCTCACGGAGGACGTACGGGACGACACGGAAGTCCGTCGTCCAGCGGTCCCGGGTCAGCGCGCACCGGAGGTAGCCGCGCTGGCTGTTGTGGAAGTGCAGGTGCCCGTTCTCGGCCAGGGCCGTGCGGCCGATCAGGTTGATGTCGGCGCCGTCACCGCCCGACGAGATGGACGTCCCCACGAACTCCGTGCCGACGGTGGCCGAGTTCGGGTCGTCGAAGGCGGCCTTCAGGTCGGCCACCCAGTTTGAGTGGAAGTCGCCGGTGAGCACGACCGGGTTCAGCTTCGGGTGCCCGGCCAGGAAGGCCATGAGCCGGTCGCGGGAGGCGATGTAGCCGTCCCAGGTGTCGACGTTGAAGCCGCGCAGCGGGCCGGCCACGAAGTCGAGTTGGGCCATGAAGACCTGCTGGGCGATCACGTTCCATCGCGCCGTCGATCGCCCGAGGCCTTCCAGCAACCACGCTTCCTGCTCGGGTCCGGTGATGGTCTGGGTCGGCGCCACCCGGCCCGGGCAGTCGGCGGCCCGCTGGTCACCACACGGCTGGTCGGTGCGATAGGAACGGGTGTCGAGGACGTTGAACTCGGCCAGGCGCCCGAAGATGCGCCTGCGGTAGAGGCGCATGTCCAGCCCCTGCCCGACCCAGCCCGGCGGAAGGGGCATGTGCTCCCAGTACGCCCGGTAGGCGGCGGCCCGCCGGGCCCGGAAGGCCTTCTGCGGGGCGTTGTCCTGGGAGATGTCGCCGGCGAAGTTGTTCTCGACTTCGTGGTCGTCCCACGTGACCAGCCAGGGGAAGGCGGCGTGCGCCGCCTGCAGGTTGGGATCGGTCCGGTACTGGGCGAGGCGCTGCCGGTAGCCCTCCAGCGTGGCCGTTTCCGGCCCGACGTGGTGGCGAACGTTGCCGCCCGGCAGCGGCGAGGCGTCCGTGGCGCCCTCGTAGATGTAGTCACCGACATGCACGACGAGGTCGAGGTCCTCCTCCGCCATGTGCCGGTAGGCCGTGTAGTAGCCCTGCTCGTAGTGCTGGCAGGAGGCGAGTGCGAACCGCAGCCGATCCGGGAGAGTTCCCGGCGCCGG
>JAICGL010000380.1 GCA_025923175.1 Acidimicrobiia bacterium | reverse complement strand
TCGGTTGACCCACGGCCCGGCGCAATACTGTGCCGGGCCGTGACCGAAATCCGCGTCCTGTACGGAACGACCCTCATCGAACTCCACGGATGGCTACTCCAGCAGAGCACCAGACTGGCGGAGCGCTTCGAGGGCCCGAGCGCCCTGGCCGAGTTCAGCGTGCGTGGTCTGGCCGGGCACCTCCGGCGGGCCATGACGATGGTGGAGACGTATCTCGACCAACCTGCCCCGGCCGGCGATCCGACAGAGCACGACGAGTATCTCTCGGCGGCGGCGTACTTCTCGACCGTGCTGCCGTCCGACCGGGACCTCGACTCCGAGTTTCACCGGGCGATCCGCCAACGGGGAATCGAAGCCGCCCCGGACCGGCCCGACGACTTCTCCCTCATGTGGGCCGAGAGCGCCGGCAACCTGATCACGCGCCTGGAGCAGGAGCCCGACGATCGGCTCGTGCAGGTTTTCGGGGATCTCGTCCTCACCCTCGACGAGTACCTGGCCACGCGAATCGTCGAGCTCGTCGTGCATGCTGACGATCTCGCTGTCAGCCTCGACGTCGCCCCTGCGCTGCTGTCCCCCGCCGTCACCGGGCTCGTCATCACGACTCTGGTCGAGGTGGCCCGGCTCCGCCACGGCGACTCCGCTGTGGTCCGGGCCCTCAGCCGGCGAGAGCGCGACGCCGCCGAAGCGCTTCGGGTCATCTAGGCGGACGGGTGGAGCCCGCCGCCATCACCGATCCCGACGATCGGCGGGTCGACGACTACCGCCAGCTCCACGACGCCCGCGCACGGCGGCTGATGGAGCGGCCGGACGACACGAGCCCCGGTTTCTTCGTGGCCGAGGGCGCGCACGCGCTCCAGCGCCTGGTGGCGTCCGGGCGCCGGCTCCGGTCGGTGCTCGTCGATCAGATCCGCCTCGAGGGGCTGGCGGGTGTTCTCGGCGGTATCGACGCTCCGGTGCTGGTCGCCGATCAGCCGACCCTGCGGGCGGTGGCAGGCTTCCCTGTCCACCGCGGCGTCCTGGCCGCGGCCGACCGGTGGCTCGTGCCCGACCCGGCCGAGTTGCTGGCCGGCGCCCGACGGATCGCCATCCTCGAGGACATCAACGACCACGAGAACCTGGGTGTGATCTTCCGCAGCGCTGGCAGCCTGGGGGTGGACGCCGTGCTGCTCTCGCCGCGTTGCTGCGACCCTCTCTACCGCCGCTCGGTGCGCGTTTCGATGGGCCACGTGCTGACCGTGCCCTGGACCCGGCTCGAGCCGTGGCCGGAAGCGCTCGACGTGGTCACCAGAGCGGGCTTTTGCCTGGTCGCCCTCACGCCCGCCGCCGACTCGGAACCGTTGCCCAGGTGGAGTCCGGCGGCCGGGGAGCGGGTCGCCGTCCTCCTCGGTGCGGAAGGCCCCGGCCTCTCCTCTGCCGCCCTCACCGCCGCCCATCGGCGCCTCACGATCCCCATGCAGCAGGCGGAGGATTCCCTCAATGTCGGGAGCGCCGCGGCCATTGCGTTCTATGCCCTCACCTCCACAAATGCGTCGGTGACCACTTCCGCAACAGAAGCCTCAACTCCCTCTTTATAGATCTCTTCTTGCAAAGTCAGTGCAGTTTCAGGCAACATCTGCCATCCGCCTCGCTGGCGGAGGAACGCAGGACAGCACCAGATGATGGAAGCGGGAACGGCACACACCGGGGGCTGTAGGCCCACCCTCAAGCCCTCGGTGTGCTGTCGTTGGTCAGGTCGCCCCCGCCGGTGGCGGGCCCGGTCCGTCCTTGCCGGACTCCTGGCGCTGGCGCCCCTCACCACGGTGACCGGTGAGGCCCACGCTGCCGGCGGCTGTACGACCGCCCCCGACGGAGCCGCCCGCAGCATCGACGGGCTCCCGCCGGAGTCGGGCGAGGCGTCGGGCTTCGCCGCCTCTCGCCAGTACCCCGGGGCGGTGTGGATGATCCGCGACTCCGGGCATCCCAACGACCTCTACGCCCTGCGCTTCAACGCCGACGGCAGGGCCACCAGCCGGGTGCTGCCGGTGGCCGGCGCCGACAACCGGGACTGGGAGGAAGTGACCCGCTTCGAGAGGCCGGACGGGACCAGCGCGCTGTGGATCGTCGAGAGCGGCCAGAGCGGATCGAACCGCACGATCTACGAGGTGCCCGAGCCTGACCCCGACAAGGACGTCGTCGCCCGGGCGACGGCCAAGTACACCTACGCCTATCCCGACGCCAAGTCGAACACGGAGGCGGCCTTCACGTACGACAACAAGCTCGTGCTGGTGTCGAAGAGCTTCCCGGCTCGCGTCTACCGCTTCGACAAGCCGCTCTCGACGAGCGGAACGAACGTCCCCACCCTGATCGGTGAGCTGTCCGACTCCCGGGGGGTGTCGGTGGCGAAGCCGTCTCCCGATCGCAAGTGGCTGGCCACCGCCACCCACGACACGCTCTTCCTCTACAAGAATCGCGGGTCGGGTGGGCTCGAGGACTTCCTCGAGCGGGAGCCGTTCCACGCCATGGTGTTCGCTCCCGAGGACAACGTGGAGGCCGGCGACTTCGCCCCGGCGTTCGGTGACTGCCTGATGCTCTTCGCCTCGGAGAAGCGCAACACCTACCGCGTCGCCTCGGGGTCGACGCCGCCCTCCGGATCGCCGTCTCCGCCGCCGTAGGGATCAGTCGACCGCCGGCGCGAGCGGCCCTGCGCCGGGGCGGCCGGCCAGGACCACGATGACGGTTCCCGCCGCGATGAGCACCGCCGCCGGGTAGGCGCCGACCGGCGGGGTCTCCCCGAAGGCGACCCAGGCGAGCAGGGTCGATCCGACGATCTCGAAGAGGATGGCGACCGACACCACCGTGGCGCTCGTGGTCCGCAGCACCCGGTTGACGACGGAGTGACCGAGGAGCTGGGGGCCGGCGGTGAGCGCCAGCAGGCAGATCCAGGTGCGCCCGCCATAGCCGGAGAGCTCCAGTCCGCCGCCGAGGCACGCCAGGCAGAGGGCGACGGCGGCGGTCGTGTAGCAGATCGTCGTGTACAGGGTCGTCGACACCGTCTGGCGGACCTCACTCCCGACGGTGACGTACGCAGCGGCGAGGATCCCGCCGGCCAGGGCGAGGAGATCGCCGACCAGGGCCCGGGCCGAGAGCGCCAGGTCGACCCCGGTCAGCGTCACCGCACCGGCCACCGCCACGCCGATGCCGACCCAGACCTGGCCGGGGACGTGGTCGCCCCGGGCGCGGGCCAGGAGCGCCGCCCACACCGGTTGCGTCGCCACGAGGGCGACAGAGGACGCGACCGTCGTGAACGACAGGCTCGGCACCCAGGTGGCGAAATGGGCCGAAAGGAACACCCCAGCCAGCAGGCAACCGCGCGTCTGCGCCCGACCGAGGAGGGCGATCTCGTCCCGTCGCCGAACGGCGCACAGCGGGCCCAGCACCGCGATGGCCATGGCGTTGCGCCAGAAGGCGATCGCCAGCGCCGGCGCCTCCGCCTCCCGGATGAGCGGCGCCGACGTCGACACGGCCGTGATCGCCACTGCAATGAGGACGAGATCGCCCCGACCCACCTGTACTGCCCGTCGCATCGGGACTGCCTAGCATGACCGCATGGCCGAGACGATCCGTGATGCCGTTGCTGCTGTGCGCCAGAAGGTAGGCGACAAACCCGCCCGGGCGATCGTCAAGCTGCGGGCGGAGGGGCGCATGGGGGAAGGAACCCGGTGCGACATGCGGGTCGGGTCGTTCGAGGTCGGAGTCGACGAGCCGGTGTCGGTGGGCGGGACGGGCACCGCGCCCAACCCCGTCCAGCTGTCTCTGGCCGCCCTTGGGTCCTGTCAGGCGATCACCTACCGGTACTGGGCCACCGAGCTCGGCCTCCGGCTCGACGCAGTGACGGTGAGCCTCGAGGCGAGCTTCGACACCGGCGCCTTCTTCGGCTTCCCCGGCGCGGCTGGTCCGGTGTCGCCGTCGGACGTGCACTGTGCGGTCACGCTCGAAGGCCCGGAACCGGAAGAGCGGTACAAGGAACTGGTGACCGTCGTCGACGAGCACTGCCCGATCCTCGATCTGTTCACGCGCTCCATCCCGGTGGAGCGGAACGTCACGTTTGCGTGACGCGCACCACGACACTGCCGGCGATCTTGTCGTGCAGCGCTTGCCGGCGAGGATCCCACAGGGGCCACAGGCCGCTGAGCAACGTGAAGAGCCCGAAGAACGGGACGAGGCGGAACAGACCGACCGTTGCGAAACGCAGCACTGCCCGCCCGGGCCCGATGCTGCCGCCTTCGCCGGTGGCGTCGCGGACCTGGATGCCGAACAGCCGCTTGCCGAACGTCTGCCCGATCTCGCTGCCGTTGAGGACGGCGTAGTAGGCGGCGGCCATCAGGAGCCAGATGATCCGGCCCCCGACGTTGTGGCGCAGTCCGAGAGCGAACACGGCGAGGAGGGCGATGACACGGATGAACACCTCGTCGACGAGGTAGGCGCCGACGCGTTGGCCCCAGGAGGCCAGCGGCCGCCCGAAGGCGTCGACGGGTTCCGGTTGCGACGGGAAGGCCGACGGCGGGGGCTGGTGGTCGGGTGGCCCGGGCGGCGACGGCATCATGCCCAGGCTATCG
>JAICGL010000379.1 GCA_025923175.1 Acidimicrobiia bacterium | reverse complement strand
GTTGGCGGCGGAAGGGCTGTCCCTTGACGCTGTCGGATGCGTCGCCACCGTGGACCGGAAGGCGTCCGAGGCGGCCATCGTCGAATTGGCCGCTGCCCTCGGGGCGCCGCTGCGGACGTTCCCGGCCGACGTGCTGGCGGCGATGCCGGTCCCCAACCCGAGCGAGGTGGTCGCGGCGGTGGTGGGGACACCTTCGGTAGCCGAAGCGGCGGCCCTCGCAGCCACCAGCGGACCCGTGCCCGCCGGACCTGAAAGCGGCGCTCCCGGAAGCGGAGCATTCGGGAGCGGTGGGGACGGTAGGCGAGACGGCGGGGCGCTGGTCGTGGAGAAACGGCGGTCGGCAGAGGCGACGGTGGCGGTGGCCCGGCGGGGCGGGCCGGAGGGGCACCTAGCCGTTGTCGGCCTGGGGCCGGGCGCACCGGCGTGGCGCACGCCCGCAGCGGCGAGCGCCGTGCGTCATGCGGACGTGGTCGTCGGCTATGGGCCCTATGTGGATCTGGCCGGCGAACTCCTGGGAACCCACCACACGGTGGTGCGCTCCCCCATCGGGGCGGAGCGGGCCAGGGTGGGCGAGGCGCTGCGGCGGGCCGCGGGCGGGGAGCGGGTGGCGCTCGTCTGCTCCGGCGATCCGGGGATCTACGCCATGGCCTCGCTCGTCTGCGAGCTGGCACCCGCCCATGGGGACCCGCCCGTCACGATCGTGCCGGGAGTCACCGCTGCGCTGGCTGCCGCCGCCGTGCTCGGCGCGCCGCTCGGTCACGATCACGCCGCCGTCTCCCTGTCGGATCTGCTCACGCCCTGGGCGGTGATCGAGCAGCGCCTGCGGGCCGTGGCCGAGGGTGACTTCACCGTGTCGCTCTACAACCCCCGTTCGAAACGGCGGATCGTTCAGCTCGACCGGGCCCTGGAGATCCTCGCCGCCCACCGGCCGCCGACCACGCCCGCCGCCATCGTGACCGATGTCGGCCGACCGGCACAGCGCGTCGTGCGGACCACCCTGGCCGACTTCGACCCCGAGCAGGTCGACATGCTGTCGCTCGTCGTGGTGGGGTCGAGCACGACCCGGTGGCAGGGCGACCGCATGGTCACGCCGCGGGGGTATCTCACCCCCGACGACCAGGGCGGGCCGGAGGACGGCGGATCGTGACCGTCACCGTCGCCGCCACCTGCACCGCCTGCGGCGCCTGCCTGGCGACCTGCCCCGAGCGGGCGCTCCTTCGCGCCCCCCGCCGCCCCGCGGTGATCGACGCTCTCTGCACCGACTGCCTTGCCTGTCTGGAGGTCTGCCCAGTGGACGCCATCGTCCCTGTCCCCCCGCCCGTCCACCCGATCGAGGAGGCGAGTTACCGGATCATGGCGGAGCGGGTCGACCTGTCGGCGTGGGACGGGGGGGACCGCGATGTCGTCGCCCGCATGGTCCACGCCACGGCCGACGAGTCCTTCGCGGGCACGGCCCGCATCGGCGAACGGGCCGTTGACGCGGCGGTGGCGGCGCTGGCGGCCGAAGCACCGGTCGTGTGCGACGCCCGGATGGTCATGGCCGGGATCCCGTCGGTGGCCGGCGCCGTGTGCCTTCTCGACGAGGTGCCCGACGCCCCGCCGGGAGACACCCGGTCTGCCGCTGCCATCCGCCTGGCAGCCAAGCGCTACCCCGACGACGCCCTGTGGGTCTTCGGCAATGCCCCCACTGCGCTGTTCGCTCTCCTCGAACTGCACGCCGCCGGCGCGCTACGGCCGGCCGCGGTGGTCGGCCTTCCGGTCGGCTACGTCGGTGCGGCCGAGTCGAAGGAAGCGCTCTGGTCCGGCCGCCTCCGTCCCGTAGCCATCACCAACAGCGGAGTCAGGGGTGGAAGCCCGGCCGCCGCCGGCGCGGTAAACGCATTAGCTCGTCTCGCCCGGGCCGGAAGAACCTCGACTTGAAGTAGACCTCGAGCCGGAGCACCGGCGGCGGCACCTTCAGGCTCTAGATACACGTCAATGCCACACGCTTATCGCAGGGACCGCGGCCTGTTAGGTTCGCCCAGTTCGGTCCGTCTGGGGAGTCTGGGGCAGCACCTTCTTGGCTGAGCAGCAGCGACGAGGAGCGTATGTGGGGCTGGCGATCGCGTCGGCTCTCGTCGTCCTCGTCGCCAGCGGCGTCGCCGTGAACCGCCTCGGTTCCGACCCCACCGACCGCACGGCGGCCGGCGCCGCCGACCCGGCGGCCCAGGGGTCGGGCTCCGGCCCGGCATCGGACGCCACTGCGGCAGGTGAGGGGGCCGGCGCTGCGGCGACCGGCGCCAGCGGCGCACTGTCGTCGGCGTCGGCACCGGTCCCCCCGCCGGTACCGGCTTCCGGCACCGCCCGGCAGCGGACCGGCCGCTCGAAAGCCACGGGCATCGGATCTCCGGCGTCGACGGGCGATCCGGCGGCGAGTGCTCCGGGAAACTCGCCCGCTGTCTCCCAGCCGACCGGCGGATCGACAGGCAACTCCGGCGGCGACTCGGCAGGGTCCGGCAGCCAGGAAGCTCCTGACCCGGAGGGCGCGCCCGACTCGACGACGCTCGCCGCCGCCTCGGCGTCGGTCGGAGAGGGTGAAGGGGGTGCGGTGGCAGGCATTGGCCTGGGTGGCGCACAGCCGGAGGTCGACCTCACCATCGGCTCGAACCCGCTCGTCGGGGACGCTCCCCCTTCGCAGGGAACGGGCATCGGCTTCGGCGGCAGCTTCTTCAACCCGCCGCCGACGGTCCCGATCCTTCCGGGATAGGCCGAAGGGCGCTGCCACCGCACTTCGGAATCTCTCCGTGGGGCCACGCCCGCGATCAGCGGCACGACGCCACAGGAATCGGCGGCAGTACCCTCAATCTCGAGGTGAGATAAAGGGTTTCAGCCGTCCTTGTCAGTCACGCCAGCGGCGTCGAAGGTGGCCATCTCGATCAGGACCCGGGCGGCGGCCTGCACCACAGGTAGCGCCAGGCAGGCGCCGCTGCCTTCACCGAGTCGCATGTCGAGGTCGAGCACCGGCACGAGCCCCAGCTCCTCCAGCACCGCCGCCGCCCCTGGCTCCACCGACCGGTGGCCGGCCATACAGCGAGCGGCGACTCCGGGGACGAGGCGCTCGGCGGCCAGCAGGGCGGCGTCGGCAATGAGACCGTCGACGAGGACGGGCACGCCTGCGGCAGCACCGCCGACGATGAACCCGGCCAGAGCGGCGATCTCGTAGCCGCCGAGGGCGGCCAGCGTCTCGATCGGGCCGGCGGCGACGGCATCCGCATGACGGGCCAGCGCCCGCTCGACCACGGCCCGCTTGACGGCCAGCCCGGCGTCGTCGATACCGGTCCCCCGGCCGGTCACCTCGAGCGGCGGCCTCCCGGTGAAGGCGGCGACCAAAGCGGCGGCGGGCGTTGTGTTGCCGATCCCCATGTCACCTGTCACGAGGACCTGGGCGCCGGGCGACGCGTCCGCCGCCAGGTCGGCAGCGAGACCAGCGCCCAGGTCGAGGGCTGCTCGGCAAGTGGCGAAGTCCATGGCCGGGGCTACGGCGATGTTCGCCGTGCCGGCGCCCAGGGGATGGCGCAGAAGGCCGGGGGCGCCGTCGCAGGCCGCGGGGAGCGGCGTGGCCACCCCCACGTCGACGACGGTGACCGAGGCGCCGACAGACCGGGCCAGGACGTTGATGGCCGCGCCACCCGAGACGAAGTTGGCCACCATCTGGGCGGTGACCTCCTGGGGCCACGGCGTCACGCCCTCGGCCACGACGCCGTGGTCGGCGGCGAAGACCACCACTGCCGCCGGTGCCGGGACGGGCGGCGGGCAGACGCCGGCGATCCCGGCCAACTGCACGCTCAGGTCCTCCAGCCGGCCGAGCGCCCCGCGGGGCTTGGTCAGCCGGTCCTGCCGGGCCCGTGCCTCGGCCATGGCCACCTCGTCGAGTGGCCGCACGGCGGCGGACGCGGCGTCGAATGCGCTCCCCATGCGACGCAACCTAGCGAGGCGTCGCCGGGTGGATCGTGCCGGTGACCTCGCCGAGGCTCACGCGGCCGCCGTCGGCGGCGGGGGCCGTGGCGGAGATCGTCACCGTGTCGCCGTCCTCCAGGAAGGTGCGGGTGGATCCGTCGGGCAGGGTGAGGGGCTCGGCGCCGTTCCAGGACAGCTCGATCAGCGAGCCACGCTGGGACGGTTCGGGGCCTGACACCGTGCCGGAGGCGTAGAGGTCGCCGGTGCGGGTCGAGGCGCCGTTGACGGTCAGGTGGGCCAGCATCTGGTCCGGCGTCCAGTACATCGTGGCGAACGGAGGCCGCGACACCACGGCGCCGTTGAGGGTCACCTCGAGCGCGAGGTCGAGGGCCCAGGGCTTGGCCCGCTGCAGATACGGCAGCGGTGCCGGGTCCTGGGCGGGCCCGTCGACCCGGGCGGCCTCCAGGGCTTCGAGCGGCACGACCCAGGGCGAGATCGACGTGGCGAACGATTTGCCGAGGAACGGTCCGAGCGGCTGGTACTCCCACGCCTGGATGTCGCGAGCGCTCCAGTCGTTGACCAGCACCACGCCGAAGACGTGGTCGGCGAAGTCATCGATCGGGATCGGCTCTCCCAGCCGGGATCCGGTCCCGATGACGAAG
>JAICGL010000378.1 GCA_025923175.1 Acidimicrobiia bacterium | reverse complement strand
GGGCCCCGGGTTGGGAATAGCCTCCTGGTCAGCAAGTTTCGACGCGTGCGAAGTGGCAAGGGGGAAGAACGTGGCCGAGAACCCGACGATCGATGCGCTGTCCAAAGAGGACCGCAAGTTCCCGCCGCCGCCGGAGTTCGCCGCTCAGGCCAACTGCGACGAGTCCATCTACGAGGAAGCGAAGGACGTCGACTCCTTCTGGACGAAGCAGGCCGAGCGGGTGCACTGGCGGAAGCAGTGGAGCCAGGTGCTCGACTGGTCGGACGCGCCGTTCGCCAAGTGGTTCGTCGACGCCAAGCTGAACATCTCCGAGAGCTGCCTCGACCAGCACCTCGCGGAGCGGGGCGACAAGGTCGCCTACCACTGGGAGGGTGAGCCGGAAGGCGACAGCCGGTCCATCACCTACCGGGAGCTGCACGAAGAGGTCTGCAAGGCGGCCAACGCCCTCGCCTCCCTCGGGGTGACCAAGGGCGACCGGGTCGCCATCTACATGGGCATGATCCCCGAACTGCCGGTGGCCATGCTGGCCTGCGCCCGCCTCGGCGCCATCCACGGCGTGGTCTTCGGGGGCTTCTCGTCCGACTCGCTGCGCGACCGCATCAATGACGCCGAGGCCAAGGTGCTCATCACCTGCGACGGCGCCTGGCGGGCCGGCAAGGAGGTCCCGCTCAAGGAGATGGCCGACGCCTCCCTGGCCGAGACACCGTCGATCGAGAAGGTCCTCGTGTTCCGCCGCACGGGCAGCGACGTCAACATGACCGAGGGCCGCGACATCTGGTGGCATGACCTCGTCCCGGAACAGTCCACCACCCACGATGCCGTCGAGATGGACTCCGAGGACATGCTGTTCATCCTCTACACGTCCGGCACGACGGCGAAGCCGAAGGGCATCGTCCACACCACCGGCGGTTACGCAGTCGGTACCGCTTACACGAGCTACTACGTCTTCGACCTGAAGCCCGACGACGTCTACTGGTGCACCGCCGACATCGGCTGGGTCACCGGCCACAGCTACATCGTCTACGGCCCGCTGATCAACGGCGCGACGTCGGTGCTGTTCGAGGGAGTGCCGCAGTATCCGGACAAGGACCGGTTCTGGGACATTGTCGAGAAGTACAAGGTCTCGATCCTCTACACCGCTCCGACTGCGATCCGGTCGTTCGTGAAGTGGGGCGACGAGTATCCCGGCAAGCACGACCTGTCCAGCCTGCGCCTGCTCGGTACGGTCGGCGAGCCGATCGGCTCTGAGACCTGGATGTGGTACCACAAGGTGATCGGCCAGGAGCGCTGCCCGATCGTCGACACGTGGTGGCAGACGGAGACGGGGATGATCCTCATCGCCCCGCTGCCGGGCGTCACGGCCACGATGCCGAGCTCGGCCACGTTCCCCCTGCCGGGGGTAGGGGTCGACATCTTCGACGACGAGGGAAACAGCGTGCCGTTCGGCGGTGGCGGCTACCTCACGTTGACCCAGCCGTGGCCCTCGATGCTCCGCACGCTCTACAAGGAGCCGGACCGGTTCAAGGAGGTCTACTGGAGCCGGTTCTCCAAGCCCGAGGAGAACAAGTGGGTCTACTTCGCCGGTGACGGCGCGAGGCGCGACGAGGACGGCTACGTCTGGTTCCTCGGCCGGGTCGATGATGTGATGAACGTGTCGGGCCACCGCATCTCGACCCTGGAAGTGGAGTCGGCCCTCGTCGACCACCCGGCGGTGGCCGAAGCGGCCGTCGTCGGCCGCGCTGACGAGAACACCGGTCAGGCCATCGCCGCCTTCTGCACGCTGAAGGGGACGGCCGAGGGCGACGAGGAGCTGATCAAGGAGATCCGCAACCACGTCGCCAACAAGATCGGCAAGATCGCCCGTCCGGCGTCGATCGTCTTCACCCCCGAGCTGCCCAAGACCCGGTCGGGCAAGATCATGCGTCGGCTGCTGAAGGACATCTCCGAGAAGCGCCAGCTGGGCGATGTGACCACCCTGGCCAACGAGGGTGTCGTCAGCGAGCTGTCCAGCCTGGCGGCGGAGGCCAAGGCCGCCGACGACGACTAGGACGCGACTAGGACGACCATGACGAAGGGGCCGGCCCGAAGGCCGGCCCCTTTCGTCTTCCCCTGTGCCGTCGAGAAGACGGCAGTCTCCGGCGTTAGCTGGTTGTGCCTTCGGCGCGAGCCGGCTCCATCTCGTCCCAGATCCGAGTGGCGTGGGTCTCCTTCAGGAGCAGCGAGCCCACCACGAACGTGATGGCCGCCACGGCGATCGGGTAGTAGAGACCGGCGTAGATGTTCTTCGTCGCCGAGTTGACGTAGAGGCCGATCAGCGGCAGCAGGCCACCGAAGATGCCGTTGCCCATGTGGTAGGGCAGCGACATCGACGTGTATCTGATTTTGGCTGGGAAGGCCTCCACCAGGTATGCGGCCATGGGCCCGTAGACCATGCAGACGAAGATCATCTGGATGAAGATGTAGAAGACCAGCAGCGGGTAGTTGGGCTTCTTCAGGGGCAAGGCACCCTTGCCCGACGCCATGACCTCCTTGTGGCTGGCGTCGGTCTTGGCCGTGATGGTCTTGCCCTCGGCGTTGATGGCGCTCAGCTTCGGTTCCTTGGTGATCGGGTCCGTCGTGGACGCCAGCTTCACCACGCCTGTTCCGGCCGCCGAGACCATCCCGTGGTAGATCGGGAGGTAGAGCACTGCGCCGAGCAGGCAGCCGGCCATGATGATCCTCTTCCGGCCGATCTTGTCTGACAGCGCCCCGAAGAACGTGAACAGCGGCATCCCCATCAGGAGGCCGGCGGCGATCACCCACCGGGCCGGTTCGGTCTCCAGCTTCAGGATGGTGGTCAGGTAGAACAGGGCGTAGAACTGACCGGTGTACCAGACGACACCCTGGCCGGCGGTGGCGCCGAAGAGTGTGGTGAGGATCCGCTTCCAGTTGGCCCAGCCCTTGAGCGCGTCGGTCAGCGGCTTCGTTGAAGTCTTCCCGGAGGCCTTCAACGAGCTGAAGATGGGCGACTCCTTCATCCTCAGCCGGATGTAGAGCGAGAGAAAGACCAGGAGCAGGGAGATGAGGAATGGGATCCGCCAGCCCCAGCTCTTGAAGTCCGCCGGGTCGATCAGCCGCTGGCAGACGATGACCACGATCAGGGCGATGAACAGACCGAGCGAGGCCGTGATCTGGATGAAGCTCGTGTAGAAGCCGCGCTTGCTGTCGGGGACGTGCTCCGCCACGTAGATGGCGGCACCGCCGTACTCACCACCGAGCGCCAGGCCCTGCAGGATCCGGAACAGGATCAGCAGGATCGGGGCCGCATAGCCGATCGTGCCGTAGCTCGGAAGCAGACCGACGCCGGCGGTGGTCGCTCCCATGATGAGCAGCGTCACCAGGAAGGCATATTTCCGTCCGACGAGGTCGCCGATGCGGCCGAAGAAGATCGCTCCGAAGGGCCGGACCACGAAGCCCACGGCGAAGGTCGAGAGGTAGAGCAGGAGCTGCACCGTCTCGTCGCCCGGCGGGTAGAACCTCGGCGCCAGCGTGGCCGCCAGTGTCCCGAAGATGTAGAAGTCGTACCACTCGATGACCGTCCCGGCCGCTGACGCCAGGATCACGCTCCAGATGTTGTATTCGGCCTTGGCCTTTTGGTCGGCGTAGGCAGTGTCGGACATACGCGCGCGTCCCCCTTCGGGCTCCAGAACAACCCTGCACGGAGCGTAAGAGCAGGCCAACGGGGGCTTCAACGAGCGCTCGGCGAGCGCGTCAGACGTTGCGCCGAGCGGCCCGCACATTGCGACCAACGGCATCCGGTACGGTCGGCGCCGTGATCGATCTCCACACGCATTCCACAGCCTCGGACGGCTCCGACGAGCCGGCGGCGCTGATGGCAATCGCGGCCAGTTCAGGGATGTCGGCGGTGGCACTCACCGACCACGACACCATCGAAGGCCTCGCCGAGGCTCGAGCGGCCGCGTCCGAGGTCGGAGTCCGGCTCGTGCAGGGCTGCGAGCTCTCGTGTGAAGTGGGGACGGCGACGATGCACCTGCTTGTGTACTTCCTGGAGGACGGGCCGGGGCCGTTGCAGGACCGGCTGAGCGGGCTGCAGGCCGCGCGGGCCGACCGGAACCGCCGGATCGTGAGCGTGCTGCAGGACCACGGACTCGACGTCACCCTGGACGAGATCGCAGCCGAAGCCGGGGGCGGGTCCGTCGGGCGGCCTCACGTGGCCGGAGTGTTGCTGCGCAAGGGTTACGTGAGCTCGATCCAGGAGGCGTTCGACGTGTGGCTGGCCAAGGGACGGCCGGCGTACCTCGATCGGGACCGGTTGCTCCCGGCCGAAGCCATCGCCCTGGCCCACGCCTCAGGCGCGGTCACCGTGCTGGCCCATCCGACGTCGCTCGGATACGAGGGTCCCGCCCTCGAGCAGTTCGTCGCCGGCCTGGCTGCCGACGGGCTCGACGGGATGGAGTGCGAGTACGGGCGCTACACCCCGGAGCTGCGGGCCGCCCTCCGGGCGATGGCCGACCGCCTCGACCTGGCCGTGACGGGCGGCAGCGACTACCACGGCCGCTACAAGCCTGACCTCGCGCTGG
Organism: Acidimicrobiia bacterium; assembly: GCA_025923175.1. Lineage (GTDB taxonomy): Bacteria > Actinomycetota > Acidimicrobiia > IMCC26256 > BP-133 > BP-133. The sequence continues at coordinate 22 of JAICGL010000378.1, read as the reverse complement.
GTTCGGGGCTGGGCGACCTCGC
>JAICGL010000377.1 GCA_025923175.1 Acidimicrobiia bacterium | reverse complement strand
CCCCACGATCGGCCGGTTCAACCGGATCGCCCCCGTCGACCCGAAGAACCCCGCATCCCCGAACGAGAAGATCCCCCCGTCTGACGCCACCAACCAGTAACCCGCGCCCGATGGGGTGGCCGCGGCCCCTTTCACCAGCCAGGCGAGCGGCCTCGAAGCGTGCGACCCGGCATCGGTTGCTCCGCCGCGGGCGACCACGCCGCCGAGGCCGGTCACACCCCAGTACCCGCCGCCGCGCCCGGCGATGATGTCGACCACGTCGGCCCGGATCGTGTCGAGTTGCATGCGGCCACCGTCACCCACGAACTCCCAGTGCCACGCCTCGGGACACTCGCTGCCGCCCGGTTCCGCCCAGCGGGGGTGGTTCCAACCGAAACGGGCCCCGTTGGCTTTCAGCCACCGGTAGCCGTTGGCGCCGAAGGTGAGTGTGCCCCCGGCATCCCGGTAGTCGACCGCCTTTCCCCAGCCGTGCATCGAGGTGCCCGGCTGGGCAGCGCAGGCACAGTTGCCCCGGCTACAGGAGTTGGACTTCGCCGCCGACTGCTGGTTGGCCGGCCGGTAGCAATCTCGGGGCCCGAGCGCGACGCCGTCGGCCCGGGCGGCCGCCAGCATGAGCGCAAGGCTCGGGCCGGCCGCCCGGCTGGCCCGGCATACACCCTCCACACCCACGAGCGCCTCGGGCCGGACCTGGCCGTTGGTTTCGCCCTCGAGGCCTGACGGCCGGTTCTCAGGGTGGATCGGGCTCCCCCGCGACTCAGAGAACGCCGGCGGCGAGCCGGGAATCCCGGCCAGCACGGCGATGAGGCCGACGACAGCGGCGATCCTTGCGACACGACCCATGAACCGATGATGCCCGATTTGAGATGCCTCCAGCCGTCAGCCGAGCAAACGGATGCCGTCGAGCTCCGACTTCGCCTCGCGCATCATCAGCGACGCAACGGCCGCGGCGGGTGTGCGGGCGCCGTCAAGCACCGCCTGCACCTGTTCGGCGATCGGCATCTCCACTCCGGCGGCCGCGGCCCGCTCCAGCACGACGGCGGTGCTGCGCACACCTTCGGCCACCATCTTCATCTCGGCCAGCACCTCGGCCAGCGGGCGGCCCTGACCCAGCGCCTCACCGACGTAGCGGTTGCGGCTGCGGGGGCTCGTACAGGTCACGACGATGTCGCCGATGCCGGCCAGCCCGAGGAAGCTCAGCGGGTTCCCGCCGAGCGCAAGGCCGAACCGGGTGAGTTCGGCCAGACCCCTGGTGATGAGCGCCGCCCGGGCATTATCACCGACCCCGAGGCCCTGGGCGATCCCGGCGGCCAGCGCCACGACGTTCTTCACGACCCCGGCGATCTCGCAGCCGACCACATCGGGGTTGGTGTAGACCCGAAAGGTGTCGGTCATGAAGAGCCGCTGAACGTCTGCGGCGGCGGTCTCGTCACCCATGGCGACGACAGACGCAGTGGGCATCCCGGCCGCCACCTCGCTGGCGATGTTCGGCCCGGTCAGCACTCCGATCCGGCCGTCGTCCCGACCGGGCAGGACCTCCGCCGCTACCTCGGTCATCCGCTTGAGCGATCCCTGCTCGAGGCCTTTGGCCAGGCTGAGCAGCAGCGATCCGGGAGGGACGAAGGGTGCCGCGGCTGCCAGTACCGACCGGAAGCCGTGCGACGGAACGGCGAGGGCGACGACGTCGGCGCCGTCGAGGGCCTCGTCGAGCCGGGCGGTGGCCACGACCGGCCCGATCGCGACGCCGGGGAGGTAGTCGGGATTCTCCCCTGACTCATTGAGCGCCTCAGCCAGCTCCGGCCGCCGGGCCCAGAGGTTCACGTGCTCGGCGTTGCGCGCCCCGAGGGCGGCCACCGTGGTGCCCCACGACCCCGCGCCGATCACGGCCAGGCGCATCAGCTCTGCTGCCCGGCGTCGAGTTGCGCCTGGGCCACCCGGCCCCTGCAGCTGCGGAGCCGGGCCGTCTCGGGTCTCCGGATCCACCAGGCGTCGGTCTGGCCGGGGGGCGGAGCCGGATAGAGCCGGCGGGCTTCGGCCACGGCGGCACAGATCCCTGCCATGATGCGGTCAGTCGTCTCTCGTGGGTTGGCGTCGGGCCCGACAGGGATCGCCTCCCCCACCACGACGGCGATCGGCGTGCGCCACCGCTCGGGCTTCTCATCCCCCGGCGGGATCACCCGGTGCGTGCCCCACAGACCGACCGGCACCACATCGACACCGGCCGCCCTGGCCAGCCGGGCCAACCCCGTCTTCCCGGCCATGGGCTCGAATTCGTCCGAGATCGTTCCTTCCGGGAACACGTGCACACACTCCCCGGCCCGCAACGCAGCGGTAGCGCGATCGAGCGCGGCGGCGTCGGCTCGGCCTCGCTCGACCCGGATCTGTCCCATCCTCCGCAAGACGGCTGACATCAACCGCTTCTCAAACAGCTCAGCCTTGGCCAGGAACCGGACCCGGCGGCCAGCCCTGTCCGACAGGTAGCCGATGGCAATCGGGTCGAAGTAGGAGATGTGATTGGAGGCGAGGAGAACCGGTCCGGTGGCCGGAATCCGGTCGATGCCCTCCAATCGCCAGCGCATGCTCATTCGCACAGGCAGGCGGAGCATGACTTCCGCCAGCCGGTAGACCGGTTCCACAGGCCGGTAGGATAGGCCTCCCCATGTCCCGGGACTCCTTTCTGATCGCGCAGCTTTCCGACATCCACTGCGGATCGCCGTTCTTCGACCCGCAGCTGCTCCGCCACGCGGTCGAAGAGGTGAAGGCGGTCGCTCCCGACCTCGTCATCGTCGGCGGAGACCTCACCACCGATGGCTACGCGCACGAGTTTCGCGACGCTCAGAATCACCTGCAGCCGCTCCTCGACGCCGCCCTCACGACCATCGTCATCCCGGGGAATCACGACGCCAAGAATGTGGGCTACCTGCACTTCGTCGACTGCTTCGGGCCCGGCGACGTCCCGGGGAAGGGCGACCGGGTGCTGCACCTCACGGGCAGCACGGGCCAGGCCGTGACACTCGTCGCGATGGACTCCACGAAACCCGACCTGGCCGAGGGTGAGATCGGCCGGGAGCGGTACTCGTGGATCCGCCAGCAGTTCGCCCCTCCGGCCGACCTGCGCATCTTCTGCCTGCACCACCATCTCGTCCCGGTGCCGGGGACGGGCCGGGAGCGCAACACCGTGTGGGACTCCGGAGACGTGCTCGCCCTTCTCGGCGAGGTCGGTGTCGACGTGGTGCTGTCCGGCCACAAGCACGTGCCGTTCGTGTGGCTGCTCAACAACCTGCTCGTCGTGAACTCGGGAACCGTCTCGTCACACCGCCTGCGCGGCTACGTGCGCCCGTCCTACAACTTGCTGGAGATCACGCCGGACCGCATCGTGGTCACCCTGCGGTACCCCGGCACCGGCGAACGCCACGCCGCCGATCTCGACCGTCGCGAGATGCGCCTCCACCCCAACCCGGAGCTCGCCGGCATGTTCGCCAAGTCGGCCTGGCACGCTTAGGAGCAGGCGTGTACGTGCGGCTTTTCTCGTCGGCCATCGATCCCAATGACCTCCCCGAGGTCCGGCGGATCTTCGCCGAAGACATCGGCCCCGTGTTCGAGTCGTTCGCCGGCTGCCTTTCGATGGAGCTGCTCCTCGGGACGGATCGCAACGCCGGCGGGCTCATCGACGCCGCCGCGCTGTCGCGCTGGAAGTCGCAGGAAGACCTCACCACGGCCATCGAGTCGCGAGCTGTCGCCGAGTCGATGGTTCGGATCCTCCCGTTTCTGCAGCTCGAGCCGGTGATCCGAATGTTCGAGATCGTCGACGTCGAATGACGACCGCCGTCGTCATCCCGATCCGCAGCTTCGACGGCGGAAAGTCGCGCCTTGGCGCCAAGCTCGATCCCGCCCGGCGGGCCGCCCTCCTCCAGGCGATGGCCGAGAACGTGGTGGCCGCGGCGGGGGCGATGCCGGTCGCCGTGGTGTCGAACGCCCGCGAGGTCCGCAGCTGGGCGGCGACGCTCCGGCTCACCGTGCTCGACGATCCCGGCACGCTCGATCTGGCCGCAGCCGCCGGGCTGGGCTGGGCGGCAGCAGCAGGGTTCGGCCGCGTGGTCGTGGCCCACGCCGACCTGCCGCTCGCCACCAGCCTCGCTCCGGTCGCCGCCGACGGGCTCCGCCCGGTGGTGACGGCGGTCCCCTGCCACCGCGACGACGGCACGCCGGTCCTCTCGCTGCCGACGGCCGCCGCCGGCTTCGTCTTCGCCTACGGGCCTGGATCGTTCCGCCGCCACGCCGCCGCCGCCCGGGCTGCGGGCCTGGCGTTCCGCGTGCGGCGCGACGGGCGGCTGGGACGCGACGTCGACGCGCCGGAGGACCTCGTCGGCTTGGGTCTCCCGATCGACGGGCCCCACCGCATCCGTGCGCTCACCGGAGCATGATGATTCCGGGGGAGACCCCCGACCCCCCGCCCAGACCCACCGCCAGCTACCTCGACCCGGCAGACAGTGGAGGCGTGACCGTCGACCTGGCCGTTCCGGGTCGGGCTCTCGCCATCGGAGCTCACCCCGACGACATCGATTTCGGCTGCGGGGGAACGCTCGCCAAATGGGCGTCAGCGGGCT
>JAICGL010000376.1 GCA_025923175.1 Acidimicrobiia bacterium | reverse complement strand
CACGACGCAGCCACCACGGCTCGCCACCAGGTCGAGCTCACCCTCGCGGCACCGCCAGTTGCGGGCCAGGACGGCGTAGCCCCGGCTCGTGTACCAGGCGACGGCCAGTTCCTCGCCCCGGGCGCCGAGATCGAGTTTGCGCCGGTCGACCGGCCGAGGCACTAGATCTCCTTGCCCGCCAACTCCTCCACGTTGACGTCCTTGAACGTCACCACGTGGACATCAGAGACGAACCGGGCGGGGCGGTACATGTCCCACACCCATGCGTCGTGGAGGTGGACGTCGAAGTAGACCCGCCCGCCCTCGTTGCGGACCTCCATCTTCACGTCGTTGGCCAGGTAGAACCGGCGCTCCGTCTCCACGACGTAGGAGAACATCGGCAGGACGTCGCGATACTCCTTGTAGAGCTGGAGTTCGATCTCGGTTTCGTACCGCTCCAGGTCTTCCGCGCTCACCCACGCCTCCCGTTTAGGCCAGTCTAGAAGAACGGGGTCCCGCAAGGGCTGGTACCTCGGCGCAAAGCCGCCCATACCTCCCCATCAGAGGAAGCCCAGCCGGTTGACGGGCCAGATCCGCAGGATCGATCGGCCAACGATTTTCGACTCGCTGATCGGGCCGAAGACCCTCGAATCCGACGACCGGTTGCGGTTGTCCCCCATCACCCAGACGTGGTCCTTGGGGATCGACTTGGCGGGAAAGTCACCGACCGGGTCCTCGGCGAGGTATGGCTCCACCAGCTGGCGCCCGTTGATGAAGATCTTGCCGTTCTTCCCCTCGACCGTCTCCCCCGGCAGGGCGATCACCCGCTTGATGAAGTCCTCCGTCGAGGGCTGGCGGAGCCCGACGCTCTCCAGGACGGTGTGGATGATGCGGGTCGGGAGCGCCGGGTTGTCCCCCGGGCCTTCGGTCTGGAATGGGGACGTGAAGACGACGATGTCGCCCCGGCGCGGCTCATGAAGCCGGTAGGACATGCGCGACACGAGGACCCGGTCACCCACCTCGAGCGTGTGGACCATCGATTCGGACGGGATGAAAAAGGCCTGGGCGACGAATGTCTTGACCAGGAAGGCGATGATGAAGGCCACCCCGAGGAGCAGGGGCAGCTCCCGGAGGAGCGAACGGGGCTTCGGCGGCGGCTCCTGAACCGGCGCGGGCCCGCCAGTCTCCGGGATCACCGCCGGCCAGCGTGACCAGGGGCGGCGGGAGCCCTGCTTTACGGTTGTTTCCCCCGAGTCGGGGGGAGACTCATCGGCCTGCACGTCCAGACCTCGGTCGGTCAGAACCGCTTCTCCTTGACCTTTGCCGCTTTCCCGACCCGGCCCCGCAGGTAATACAGCTTCGCCCGGCGGACGTCACCCCGGGTGAGGACCTCGATGCGGGCGATGATCGGCGAGTGGACAGGAAACGTCCGTTCCACGCCGACGCCGAAGCTCACCTTGCGCACGGTGAACGTCTCCCGCAGACCGCTGCCCTGCCGGCGGATGACCACACCCTGGAAGATCTGCACCCGTTCCCGGTTGCCTTCGACGACGCGGACGTGGACCTTCAGCGTGTCGCCGGGCCCGAAGTCAGGGATGTCGTCACGCAGCGAGGCGCGATCGACGAGGTCGGTGCGTTGCATGGTGAGGCTCCTGCCGAGAAACGAGCAAACGGAGAATGGAGGGGAACACCTCAGTCTAACTCAGGCTCAGCGCTCATCCTCCAGCATGGCCCGCTCGGCGTCGGAAAGGCCCCGCCGTTCGAGGAGGTCGGGCCGCCGGTCCCTCGTCCTCCGCAGGGCTTCGGCGTGGCGCCACCGGGCGATCCGGGCGTGGTCGCCCGAGCGCAGGATCTCCGGGACCTCGAAACCCCGGAAGCTGGCCGGCCGGGTGTACTGGGGGTATTCGACCAGCCCGTCGGCGAAGGATTCCTCGCCGGCCGACGCCTCGTTGCCCATGACCTCGGGGAGGAGGCGGGTGACCGCCTCGATGACCACCAGGGCGGCCGCCTCCCCGCCGGCCAGGACATAGTCGCCGACCGACAGTTCGCCGTCGCAGAGGTGGTCGGCCACCCGCTGGTCGACGCCCTCGTACCGCCCGCAGAGGAGCGAGAAACCATCGAGTGCGGCCAGCTCCCCCGCCACGGTCTGGTCGAACGGGCGGCCGGCGGCCGACAGGAGGAACAGCGGCCGGGGTGGAGCCACCGCCTCGACGGCGGCGAAAAGAGGCTCCGGCATCATCACCATGCCCGCTCCCCCGCCGAAGGGCGTGTCGTCGACGGCCCGGTGGCGGTCGGTGGTCCAGTCCCGGGGATCGTGGAGCCGGATGTCGAGCAGCCCCCGCTCCCGGGCCCGGCCGAGCAGCGAGGCCGACAACGGGCTGTCGAAGAAGCCGGGGAAGATCGTGAAGACGTCGACCCGCATCGGACCGCCCCGCCCTCAGTCGAGCAGCCCGGCCGGCGGATCGACCACGACCCGTCCGGCGGCGGCCTCGACGACGAAGACCATCGGCACGAGGTGCCCGCTCTCCAGCACGAGCAGGTCGGAGGCGGGGTTGGCTTCCACGGCCGCTACCCGGCCGAGGACCCGGCCGGCGAGATCGAGCAGATCCGACCCGATCAGCTCGTGGACCCACAGCTCGTCGCCGGCGTCGTCATGGTCGAGCGGCTCGCCGGTGAGGACGAGATCGCGCATCCGCTCCGCCTCGGTGCGGTCGACGATGCCGTCGAAGCTCACGATCCACCGGGCCCGGCTCACGCGACCGGCCGGGTCGGGACCCCCGAACGGGCTGGCCCGCACGACGGTCAGCACCCGCTCCCCGGCGTAGAGGACGGCGCCGGCTGCGAACCGCTCCGGCCGGTTGCTCACCGCCTCGACGACCACCTCGCCCCGGATCCCGTGGGCCTTGACGATGCGGCCGACCTCGAGACGATCCTCGGCCACCAGCCCCTGCCCTCTGAACGGCGGCAGCTAATCGACGATGTCGAGGCTCGCCCGCACGCCTTCCTTGGTGCCGGCGGCGGCCACGACCTGGCGGAGGGCCTGGGCGACCCGGCCGCGCCGCCCGATCACCTTGCCCATGTCCGACGGCGACACGTGGAGCCGCAGCTCCACCTCGCCGGCGCGGCGCTCCGACGTCTCGACGAACACCCCGTCGGGGTCGTCGACGATGTTGCGGGCGACGTACTCCAGCACGCCTTTGGGGATGCCGCCGACGATCCGGTTGCCCTCGGCACCGACCTCGTCGAGGTCCTCGTCGCCGTCGTCGTCCTCGGCCGACAGGTCGAGATCGTCGTCGTCGTCGAACTCGTCGCTGGAGTCGAACTCCTCGCCCGACTCGTCGGGGGTCACTTCTTGCCGGCCTTGTGCTGCTCCCAGACTCCCGAAATCGTCAGCAGCCGCTGCACCTGCTCCGTCGGCTGAGCACCCTTCTTGAGCCACTCGAGCGCCCGCTCGCTGTCGATGTCGACGAGGGGCGGCTCTTCCCTGGGCCCGTACTTCCCGATGATCTCCACGAAGCGCCCGTCGCGAGGGGAGCGGGCGTCGGCCACGACGACCCGGTACGTCGGCTGCTTCTTCTTGCCCATCCGCATCAGGCGGATCTTCACCACGGGACTACCACCTTTGCTTTCTCAGACAACCGGGAGAGGTTACAGCACGGCCGTGGGACTACTGCATGCCCTGGAAATCACCCATGTTGGGCAGCTTCGGGAAGCGCCCCTTCTTGCCCCCGGCACCGGCCATCTGCTTCATCATCCCCTGGACCATCTTGAACTGCTTCAACAGGGCGTTGACGTCCTGGGTGGTCGTGCCACTGCCCTGGGCGATCCGCAGGCGCCGCGAGCCGTTGATGATCGTGATGTCATTGCGCTCCTGCGGGGTCATCGACCGGATGATCGCCTCGACCTTGCCCAGTTCCTTGTCGTCGATCTGGGTGTTCTTCAGCTCCTTCGGCATGCCCGGGATCATCCCGATGATGTTCTGCAGCGGGCCCATCTTCTTGACCTGCTGCATCTGCTCGAGGAAGTCGTCCAGGCTGAAGCTGCCCTTCTTGATCTTGGCCGCCGCCTTGACCGCCTGCTCCTCGTCGAAGTTGGCCTCGGCCTTCTCGATCAGAGTCAGGACGTCGCCCATCCCGAGAATCCACCCCGCCATCCGGTCGGGGTGGAACGGCTCGAAGTCGACCAACTTCTCGCCGACACCGGCGAAGAGGATCGGCTTGCCGGTGACCTCCTTGACCGAAAGGGCGGCACCGCCGCGCGCGTCGCCGTCGAGCTTGGTGAGCACGACGCCGTCGATCCCCACGGTCTCGGCGAACGACTCGGCGACGTTCACCGCCTCCTGGCCGGTCATGGCGTCGACCACGAGGAGGACGTTGTCGGGCTGGACGCTCTCCCGCATCCGGCGCAGCTCGTCCATCAGCGCCTCGTCGATCTGGAGGCGGCCTGCGGTGTCGAGGACGATGATGTTCTTGCCCAGTCGGCCGGCTTCGTTGCGGGCGTTGCGGGCGACGGACACGGGATCGGTCGGCTCGCTGTAGACGGGTACGCCGACCTGTTCGCCCAGCACCTGAAGCTGAGTGACGGCGGCTGGGCGCTGGAGGTCGGCCGCCACGAGAAGGGGCTGGAGCCCCTGGCTCTT
>JAICGL010000375.1 GCA_025923175.1 Acidimicrobiia bacterium | reverse complement strand
GACACGGCTGGCGCGCGCCCCGCCGGCAGTACCGCGTCTAGCGGACTGCGCTGTGCTCAGTGCGCCCGGATGGCCGAGTCGGGCGGAGGCACCCAGCCGTAGGCGTCGGCGTTGATCACCACCGTGCCCGCCGAACGGTCGTGGAGCGGTTGGAGGAGCGGGTCGCCGATCGCCAGGAACGTGATGAACCAGAACAGCGCCCTGGCGCCGCCGCGGTGGGCGGCCAGCCCGAGGGAGATCGGCCCTCCGGTCTCCCGGCTGACGACCCGGATGCCGACGATGCGCTTTCCGAACGTCTGGCCGTCGGCCGCTTCCATGAGCATCGGCGCAACCAGGACCGCGAGCCAGGTCAGCGTCCGCACCAGCTGGTGGGCGGCCGAGGTCTGATGGTCGAAAGCCAGGTCGGTTCCGATCGCCCCCGTCCACAGGAGGGCGATCCCGGCCAGGGTCACGTCGATGGCAGCCGCGATGATGCGGGACTGGGGTGAGGCCAGCTCGGCAGGCCGGTCCGAACGGAGCAGCGGCGGCGATGTCGGGTCCTCGGCGAAGGCCAGACGGCTGAACGCCCGGATCGATGCCCGCCCACCACACCGCCCGCAGGGGCCGCGCCACCGTCCCTCGATGGACCCGCACGTCGGGCACTGCACCCCGCCATGCTCCGCCCATCGCCGGGCACAGTAAAGACCCTGTCTTTAGCGGTCACCGAGACGATGGACCCGCAAGGTGTTCGTCGACGCCTCGGTGCCCGGCGGAGTGCCGGCCACGACGACGACGGCGTCGCCCGGTTCCGCCCGGCCGAGTTCGAGCATCGCCCGGTCGACGTGGGCGGTCATCTCGTCGGTGTCGGCCGGGGCGGGCTCCAGGAACGTCTCGGTGCCCCACACGAGCGCCAGCTGGCTGCGCACCCGCGGCTCGGGCGTGAAGGCCAGGACGGGAAGGGCCGGCCGCTGGGCGGCCAGGAGCCGGGCGCTGGTGCCCGAGAGAGTGAAGGCGACGAGCGCCTTGGCGTCCACCGCCCGCCCGACCATCACCGCTCCGAGGGCGATGGCCTCCTCCTGGGGCCGGGGCGGATCGATGCGGGTCCGTGCGGGCCCCGGGTCGGGGAGCGACTCGCTGGCGGCGATGATCCGGGCCATCGTCATGACCGCCTCCACAGGGTGGCGGCCGATGCTGGTCTCGGCCGAGAGCATCAGGGCGTCGGCGCCGTCGAGGACGGCGTTGGCGACATCCGACGCCTCGGCCCTGGTCGGCCGGTTCCGTTCCACCATCGACTCCAGCATCTCGGTGGCGACGATCACCGGCTTGGCCTTCCGCCGGCACAGCTCGATGGCCCGTTTCTGCACCAGCGGCACCCGTTCCAGGGCCGTCTCCACCCCGAGGTCGCCCCGGGCCACCATCATCCCGTCGAAGGCCTCGATGACAGCCTCGAGCTGCTCGAGCGCCTCGGGCCGTTCGAGCTTGGCGATGACCGGGACGCGGATTCCCTCGGAGTCCATCACCGCCAGCACAGCGGCGGCATCGTTCGGCGAGCGGACGAACGACAGGGCGACGAGGTCGACGCCGAGGCGGAGGGCGAAGCGCAGGTCGTCGATGTCCTTGTCGGTCAGGGACGGGGTGCTGACGGCCACGCCAGGGAGGTTCATGCCGCTGTGGTCCCGGATCGTTCCGCCCCGGGTGACCACGCACTCCACCTCGCCGGCCCCGGCAGCCAGCACGCGCAGTTCGACCGTCCCGTCGGCGAGGAGGATCGTGTCGCCGGGGCGCACGTCGGCGGCCAGGGCGGGATAGCTCGTCGACAGCCGCTCGGAGTTGCCGGTCGCACCGCTCACGCTGATCACCACCCGGGCCCCGCCGGCCAGGACCGCGACGCCGCCGAGGAGGCGGCCGATCCGCAGCTTCGGACCCTGCAGGTCGGCCAGGATGCCCACGGCCCGTCCAGCGGCATCGGAGGCGGCCCGGACCTTGTCGTAGGCGGCGGCGTGGCCCTCCCGATCGCCGTGGGAGAAGTTGAGCCGGGCGATGTCCATACCGGCGGCAACGAGTGCGGCGACACGCTCGGCGCCGCTGGTGGCCGGCCCGATGGTGCAGACGATCTTGGCCCGCCGGGCGATCGGCCCGGCCGGCTGATCAGCCGGAAGGCCGTCGTCGCCGGTCCGGAGCAGCGTCTCGGTCATGGGTTCCGACCCTAGGGGTGGATGCGTTTCCGGTCCGTCTCCGGTGTGTGAAGGGCCCGGGAACACGATGGGAATTAGCGGTCGCCGTCGCGGCCGGCCGGGAGCCGGAACGACACCACGGCGCCGCCCCCCGGGTGGTTGGCCGCCTCGATGGTGCCGTCATGGGCGAGGACGAGGTCGCGGGCGATCGCCAGGCCGAGCCCGCTGCCGGCCGAGCCCTCCGACTTGGTGAAGCGGTCGAAGAGACCGGGAAGCGCTTCGGCGGGGAAGCCGGGCCCGGTGTCGGCCACCGTGAAGCCCACCCGCCCCGGCTCGGGCCGCTCGACGGTGATCGTGACGGTTCCCCCGCTCGGGGTATGGCGGACGGCATTGGAGAGCAGGTTGCCGAGGATCTGTTGCAGGCGGACGGGGTCGGCGTCGACCGTCACTGCTGCCGACGCAGGCGTGTGTTCATCGGTCGCGACCGGTCGCGACGCATGAGCGCTGGAAGGGCCCGGCGTCGGACCGACCAGCGTCACCTCTCGGGCTCGGGCGGCGGCGGCATGACCGGCGACGACGTCGGCCACCGCAGAGACGGCGTCGATGCTCTCGCGATGAAGTGTCAGGCGACCGGCGCCGGCGAGGGCGAGCGTGTGGAGATCCTCGACAACCCTTGTCAGCACATGGGTCTCGTCGAGCAGCGAAGTGAGGTGGGAGTCGTCGCGAGGGTGTATCCCGTCGAGCTGCGCTTCAATCCCGCTCTGCAGCACCGCCAACGGCGTACGCAGCTCATGGGTCACGTCGGCGAGGAACTGGCGCCGAGCGGCGTCGGCGGCCTCGAGCCGGCCGCTCATGTCGTTGAAGGTCCGCATGAGACTCTGCACCTCGCGCGGTCCGCGGGGGTGGAGGCGCTGGTCGTAGTCGCCGGCGCCGACGCGGTCGGCTGCCTCCAGCAGATCGCCGACGGGCCCGGCCAGCCGCCGGTAGGCGAGGCCGGTACCGGCCAGGGCGGCCAGCCCGATCACGATCGCCACTCCGGGGAACGGCCCCCGGTCGCGAGGGCCGCCGGTCGGGCCTCCCGGGCCGGGCCGCCCCTCGCCGTGCCAGAAGATGGCGCCGAGCGTCATGCCGAGCCCGGCGACGACCACGAAGGCGACCGCCACGACGAGCAGCAGCCGCCGGCGAAAGCGGACGGGCGCATGGCGCCAGGGCGGCCCCGCCGGAGGCCACTGCTCGCCTTGCGGCCACCAGCGGGGCGGCCCGCCGCCGCGACCCCGCCGGTGATGTGTGTGCCCGTCAGGCACCGGCGTCGGTGAAGCGATAGCCGATCCCGTGGGTCGTCAGGACGTAGCGGGGATGCCGGGGATCCGGCTCCAGCTTCCGGCGCAGGTTCTTGATGTGGGCGTCGACCGCCCGCTCGTACGACTCGACCGCCACGCCGTGGATGGCAGTCAGCAGCTGGGCTCGGGTGAAGACCCGGCCGGGCTGGCGGGCAAGGTGGATCAGCAGGTCGAACTCCGTCGGCGTGAGCTCGATTGGCCGCTCCGCCACCGTGACCCGGCGGCGGGCCGGATCGACGACCAGGTCGCCCCGCACCAGCGGTTCGTCGTCGGCCGTCGTGTCGCGCTCGTCGACCCGGCGGAGGACGGCCCGCACCCGTGCCACCAGCTCTCGCGGGCTGAACGGCTTCACGAGGTAATCGTCGGCGCCGAGCTCGAGCCCGATGATCCGGTCCACCTCGTCGCCCCGGGCGGTGAGGATGATGACCGGCACGCGTGACGAGCGGCGGAGCTGCCGGGCGACGTCGAGGCCGTCGAGGCCGGGCAGGCCGAGGTCGAGGACGATGAGGTCGGGGGCGAGCGCCCGGGCCCGCTCGAGCGCGGCGGGGCCGTCTCCGGCGGTGCGGACCGAGAACCCGGCATGTTCCAGGTACTCGCGCACCACGTCGACGATCTTGGGCTCGTCGTCCACGACCAGCACCGTCTTCACCACGTACCTATCCTCGCGGACTGCGGGGGTGCGACCGGCGACGGCCGCACCCCCGTCCATCGTTGGTCAGGCCTCGCCCGGTGGAGCAGCCGAGTGTTCGGCGTGGGCCTGCCGGTGCCAGTCGGCGAGCATCGCCTGCTTTCCGCCAGGTCCGCACGGACCGTCGGGACCTCCCCAGTAGGCCCGGCGGCGACCGGCGATCAGCAGCGCGATCAGGCCGATGATCAGCAGTGGGAAGAACAACCCGAACGGCGGGCCTCCCCATCCCGGCCCCCAGTGGCCGTAGCCGACCACCCGCACCGCCTCACCGGCTTCGCCGACAACGGGCGCCACCGTGGTGACTTCATGACGCTGACCGGCGTGGAAGGCGCCGACACCCACGGCCACGAGCGCCATGGCACCCAGCAGGCCGACCAGAAGACCGGTCCACAAACGTTTGCTCATCTCGTTTCCTCCGTCATCTCGACTCGATGCCGCACACGAT
>JAICGL010000374.1 GCA_025923175.1 Acidimicrobiia bacterium | reverse complement strand
GCCAAGAACTCCGCCCCGGCCATCGTCTTCGTGGACGAGATCGACGCCGTGGGCCGCCAGCGGGGCGCCGGCCTCGGCGGCGGGCACGACGAGCGGGAGCAGACGCTCAACCAGCTGCTGGTGGAGATGGACGGGTTCGACCTCCGCCAGGGCGTGATCCTCATCGCCGCCACCAACCGGCCCGACATTCTCGACCCGGCCCTGCTGCGGCCCGGCCGCTTCGACCGCCAGATCGTCGTCGACCGGCCCGACCTCGAGGGCCGCAAGGCGATCCTCAACGTCCACGCCAAGGGCAAGCCGCTGGCCAAGGAAGTCGACCTCGACGTCATGGCCCGGCGGACTCCCGGTTTCACCGGCGCCGACCTGGCCAACCTGATGAACGAGGCCACGCTGCTGGCCGCCCGGAAGGGCCGTGACATGGTGAGCAACGGCGACCTCGACGAGGCCGTCGACCGGGTGGTGGCGGGCCCCGAGCGCAAGAGCCGGATCATCTCCGAGAAGGAGAAGCTGGTCATCGCCTACCACGAGGGCGGCCACGCCCTCGTCAGCCACGCGCTGCCCAACGCCGACCCCGTCCACAAGGTGTCGATCATCCCGAGGGGCCGGGCGCTGGGCTACACGCTGACGCTTCCCCTCGAGGACAAGTACCTCGTGACCCGCTCCGAGCTGTCGGACGAGCTGGCCATGCTGCTCGGCGGTCGCACGGCCGAGGAGCTGATCTTCACCGACCCGACGACCGGCGCCCAGAACGACATCGAGCGGGCCACGAAGATCGCCCGGTCGATGGTCACCGAGTACGGCATGAGCGACGCCCTCGGGCCGATGCAGTTCGGCCAGCACCACGGCGAGGTGTTCCTCGGGCGCGACTTCGCCACCCAGCCCGACTACTCCGACGAGGTGGCGGCCAAGATTGACGGCGAGGTCCGCCGGCTGATCGACAGCGCCCACGCCACCGCCCTCGACATCCTCACCACGTACCGGAGCGTGCTCGACCAGATGGCCGAAGCGCTCATGGAGAAGGAGACGCTGGAGACCGAGGAGGTCATGGCCATCCTCGACCCTGTCCCGAAGTGGACCAATCCGGGCACCAACGGCGGCGGGCTGCATCGGCCGCGCCCGGCCACCCAGCCGGCGGCCAGCCCGGCGTCGCTCGCCACCCCGAAGCCCGAGACACCGTGAGCGCCCGAGGTCGGGTGTCCCGATGAGTGAGGGACTCCGGCACATCAAGCCGGAGCCCGACCGACCCTCAATCGATCGGGCCCGTGTGGAGCGGGCGGTGCGCGAGCTCCTCGAGGCCATCGGTGAAGATCCCGACCGTGACGGTCTCGTCCGCACTCCGTCGCGGGTGGCCGACATGTTCAGCGAGATCTTCTCCGGCCTGGACGAAGACCCGGCCAGCCATCTCACGGTCCGTTTCGACGCGGACCACGACGAGATGGTGATGGTGCGCGAAATCCCCCTGTACTCGACCTGCGAGCACCACCTCGTTCCCTTCATCGGGAAGGCGCATGTCGCCTACATCCCCGGCGACGACGGGAGGATCACCGGACTGTCCAAGCTCGCCCGCCTCGTCGACGCCTTCGCCCGCCGTCCCCAGGTCCAGGAGCGGCTCACCACGCAGATCGCCGACACGATCAACGAGGTGCTCAAACCAAAGGGCGTCCTGGTGGTCATCGAGGCAGAGCACCTCTGCATGTCGATGAGGGGGGTTCGCAAGCCGGGGTCGCTCACCGTCACCTCGGCCGTCCGGGGCCTGTTCAAGACGAATGCCGCCACACGGGCGGAGGCGATGGGCTTCATCCGACAGTAGGGTGCAGGCGATGCGGGGGGTCGAGCTGCCGGCGGTGATGGCGATCGTGAACGTGACGCCCGACTCGTTCTCCGACGGGGGGCGGTTCCTCGACGTCGGGCGGGCCGTCGAGCACGGTCTGGAGCTGGCCGCAGCGGGCGCCGCCGTCCTCGACGTGGGGGGCGAGTCGACCCGGCCGGGGTCCCAGCCCGTGCCCGCCGACGAGCAGCGGCGGCGGACCGTGCCGGTGATCAAGCGCCTGGCCGCCGAAGCCGGCGTGCCGGTCAGCATCGACACCACCGACGCCTCGGTGGCGGCCGCCGCCCTCGAGGCCGGCGCCACGGTGGTGAACGACATCACTGCAGGGCGCGACCCGGCGATGATGCCGCTGGTGGCGGAGGCCGGGGCTGGCTATGTCTTCATGCACATGCAGGGCACACCGGCCACCATGCAGCTCGACCCCCGCTACGACGACGTCGTGGCCGAGGTCGGCGCGTTCCTGGCCGCGCGGCGCGACGCAGCCCTCGAGGCCGGGATCCCGGCCGGCGAGCTGATGGCCGACCCCGGGCTCGGGTTCGGCAAGACCGTGGCCCACAACCTCACGCTCCTGGCCCGGCTGGGCGACGTCGCTGCCGCCGCCGGCGTGCCGATCCTCGTCGGCCCCTCCCGCAAGGGTTTCATCGGCGTCGTCGGCGGCGCCCCCGGCGCGCCGCTCCCGCTCGACCAGCGGGAGGACGGCACCCTCGCCACCGTGGTGTGGGCTCTCGACCACGGAGCCTCGATGGTGCGGGTCCACGACGTCGCCCCGGCGGTGGAGGCCGTCCGGCTCCTCAGCGCCATGGCCGCTGCCGTCCCCACCGATCCCGACCCGCCCGTCTCCTGGCGGCCGCCAACCGCGGCGCCTTCGGCGGGAGTGTCATCGGCGGGGGGAACAGCATGGTGAACCCCATGAAGCCGATGAAAGGCAAGTGGGCCCGCGGCATCGAGCCCCGGATGTTCTGCTGGGTCATCAAGGACCGCATGGCGGCCTGCGAGCGGCCCGGCGGCTACGCCCGCAACCACCGCAAGGTCCGTCGCCTGGAGGAGCTCATCTGGCTGCGGGAGCACGGCTTCACGATGATCGTGTCGCTGCTGGATTCGCCGCACAATCTGCACGCCTACGACGAGCTGAGCCTGCCGCACATCCAGGTCCCCCTCGGCGTGGCCGGCGGTGACCTCGCCGCGCTGCTGCCCAACGTCTACGGCACGATCGCCGACCTCCTCGACGATCCCGAGCACAAGATCATCGTCCACCTCGAGGAGTTCGGGGACCGGCTCTGCGGGGTGCTGGCCGGCTACCTGCTCTACACCGGCCACCTCGAGTCCGGCCCGATCGCCATCTCCGTCATCGAGCGCCTGACCGGCAAGCAGATGGGCCCCCCGGGCCGCGAGATCGTGTCGGTGACGCTGGACGAGAAGCTGCTGAGAAATCCTTAGTACGCTGCCGCCACGTGAGAACAGCGGTTCTTCCGAGGGGGCTGTCGTGCCGGGGACAGTGATCGTCGGCACCCAGTGGGGCGACGAGGGGAAAGGCCGGTTCACCGACCTTCTGTGCGAGGACATGTCGATGGTCGTCCGCTACCAGGGCGGCCACAACGCCGGCCACACGATCATCGCCGACGGCCACACCCTGGCCCTCCAGCTCGTGCCGTCGGGCATCCTCTATCGCCACGTCACGCCGGTCATCGGCAACGGGGTGGTGGTCGACCCGGCCGTCCTCATCGCCGAGTGCGACATGCTCGAGGGCAAGGGCATCGACACGTCGCGCCTCAAGCTGTCGGGCAACGCCCATCTGATCATGCCGTACCACCAGGAGCTGGATAAGGTCACCGAGCGGTTCCTGGGGAAGAACAAGCTGGGCACGACCAAGCGGGGCATCGGCCCGTCCTACGCCGACAAGGCCACCCGGGTCGGGATCCGGGTGCAGGACCTGCTCGACGAGAAGATCTTCTCGGCCAAGCTCGACCTGGCGCTGCGGGAGAAGAACGGGGTGCTGGCCAAGGTCTACAACCGGCTTCCCATGAAGGCGTCGGAGATCTTCACCCGCTACCGGTCGTACCTGGAGCGGCTCGAGCCCATGATCGCCGACACCGTCGAGTTGATTCACGAGACGCTCGAGCGAAACGAGAACGTTCTCTTCGAAGGGGCGCAGGCCACGTTCCTCGACCTCGACCAGGGCACCTATCCCTATGTGACGTCGTCGAACCCGGTGGCGGGAGGCGCCTGCACGGGCGCCGGCGTCGGGCCCCGCCACATCAACCGGATCATCGGCGTGGCCAAGGCCTATGTCACCCGGGTCGGCAGCGGCCCGTTCCCGACGGACTTGTTCGACGAGGTCAGCGACCTCCTCGTCGATCGGGGCGGGGAGTACGGCACCAACACCGGACGGCGGCGCCGCCCCGGCTGGCTCGACGCCGTGATGCTGCGCCACGCCGTGCGGCTCAACAGCCTGACGGAGCTGGCCCTCACCAAGCTCGACGTCCTCGCCCCGCTCACGGAGCTGAAGATCTGCGTCGCCTACGAGGACGAGAGTGGCCGGCGGTACGACCACGTCCCCTACCACCAGTCGGTGCTTCACAAGGTGAAGCCGGTCTACGAGACGCTGCCCGGTTGGGGCGCCGAAATCGGCGAGGTCGCCCGGTTCGAGGACCTCCCGGCCGCCGCCCGCGACTACGTGGCGGCCATCGAGTCCCTGGCCGGGGTACCCGTCACGTTCTGCTCGGTGGGACCGGCCCGCGGCCAGACGGTCGTCATGCCGGCCGCAGCGTAGGGGCCGCCGAGTGCGTGTCCTGGTCGTCGGGT
>JAICGL010000373.1 GCA_025923175.1 Acidimicrobiia bacterium | reverse complement strand
ACCGAGAAGAACGTGCAGCCCCAGGCACCGGCCTGCACGGAGTGGGCCATGCCGGCGGGGACGTACATGTACCCGCCCGCCGTGAGCCGGCGGCCGAGCACCCGGCAGGTTCCCTTCACCACGGTGATGTGGTGATCGGTGTCACGGCTGTCCCAGCGGAGCTCGGCGCCGGCATCGGCGTGGATCAGCTCGGGGGCGGTCGGGACGTGGGTGATCGTGAGGGTTGCGACAGCCGGGTCGGTGGACAATGCCTGCACAGGCTTCTCCTTTGGATACCGGGTGTACGAAGCCAGCGTGGACGGTTCCTTCGTCCAGCGCTATAGCCCGAGAGGGCCTAACTGCAAAGCGTCGGTAGATCCGTCCGGTTTCGGCCCCTACCGTTGCGGCGTGGACAACATGGAACGCATCGAGAAGATCGTGGCCGGGTTGCCCGAGGCGGAGCGGGTCG
The DNA here is from genome assembly GCA_025923175.1 of Acidimicrobiia bacterium. Classification (GTDB taxonomy): domain Bacteria; phylum Actinomycetota; class Acidimicrobiia; order IMCC26256; family BP-133; genus BP-133. The sequence goes on along the minus strand of JAICGL010000373.1, from coordinate 4,200 downwards.
ACATCGCCGAGTGGGGCGACCATCCGACGTTCCGTGTCAGAGGGAAGAACTTCATCTTCTGCGACGGCGCCGGCCAGCACCTCAGCGTGAAACTGACCAAGGACGAGGCCGCCGCCGTCATTGCCACCGATCCCGCCGTCGAGCCCTGTGGGTACGGCCTTGGCCGCCACGGCTGGATCTCCTTCTCCGTCGGCCCCCGCGCCGGTGCCGCGAGGTGGCGGGAGATCGAGGAGTGGATCCGCACCAGCTACACGTTGGTGGCCCCCAAACGCCTGGCCCGCCTCGTCGAGGAGCGCGACAACCGCTAGCCGGAGGCCGGCGAACGCAGCCGCTGTTCGAACGAGCCGACGGTGCCGGCCGGCAGTTGGGTCCAGCGCAGCGTGGCGATGTCGATTTCGAAGACGTCGGTGTCGGAGGACCCCGCCTCGGGATCCGCCCGGCGGCAGACGAGGTCGAGGTGCCGGCCGTCTTCCGTCCAGGCCGGGGAGAAGCAGTCCACGACGCCCGGCGGTGCGGTGGTGTCCTGGGTGTTCAGCTCCGCGTCGACGATCCGGACGGAAAAGGGAGCGGTGCTGACCAGCAACGCCGCCCGGCCCCTGGTCCCGGCATGGCTGCTGACGTATTCGGCGAGCGGCGGCCCGGCGACCACAGCTCCCGACGAAAGCTCCAGGCGGCTAAGTCGCCCGTCCCGGACCACGAGCATCGCGTCATCGCCGATCCACGTCAGCGCGCCGGGTACGGCGACGTCGCGGCCGTCGGCCAGGGTCACGACGCGGGTGTCGGTCTGCGCTCCGGCCGACACCTGGAGCAGGAATCGGCGCCCGTCCGGCGACCACGACAGCGGAGTCGGATACCACGCTCCGACCCGGGGCAGTTCCCAGACGGTGCGACCGCCGGTTTCATGCAGCGCCAGTGTGGCCGTAGGGCCGGTGCGTTGCAGAGGGTCGTTGACCGCGAGCAAAAGACCGGCGGTCGAGGCCAACGGCGGTACAGACCGTTCAGCCGGATAGTCGACCAGGCCCGCCGGGTAGTCCCCGGCGCAGGCGCTGATCGCCACCGCCGCCCATCCCTCGGCGAGGTGACGCACCGAGATCCGTGCCTTCGGAACGCTGTCGGCCGTGCCGAGGAAGTAGACCCAGTCGCCGCCCTCGTAATCCTGCGGCTGGTAGCGGTAGCCGCGCGCCGGGTAACCCCCAAAGCCCTCGGCGACTGCGGCCACCGCCGCCTCGGGTGAATTCCGGTGCGGCCCGAACCGGCCGAGGTCGGTGCCGGCGAGCCCCTGTTCCGGCGGACAGACGATCTCGCTTCCGGCGGGTGACGCCTCCTGCTGCGCTTTCCGGCCGGTCCCGGACGACGGCTCCGACCCTCCGGTGAGCAACAAGATCGTGATCAGCAGCACTCCACCCAACCCGAAAGCGATGGCCACGGGCGTTCGCCGCTTACGGGGCCCCGGCTCAGGAGGCGACTCGGGCGCCGGCGGGGGCTTCTCGCTCGGCTCGAGCGGGATCGCTTCGAGGTCGTCGCTCACAGCCGCGTTCCGGTCAGCGCCTCCGAGCGCTCCCAGAGGGCGGCGGCCAGCTCGGGGTCGCGCGACACCCGGCTCGGTCGCTCCCTGATCGGAGGACCCCAGACCTGCAACTGCGGGCCGTAGTACTCGCCGGCCTGCGCCGCCGGGTCGGTGGCGGCCCGGACGAACGGGAGGGCGCCCATAGCCGCGGTCTGGCAGAACAGCTTCCAGCCCGGGAGGACCCGGTTCGACCAGCTGCCGCCGGTGTTGCCCAACCCCGTCCGGGAACCGCCGGGGTGGGCGGCGAGTGCCGCCGTCGCCGGCGCGCCCGACGCCCGCAGCCGGCGGTCGAGCTCGAAGGTGAAGAGCAGGTTGGCGAGCTTCGACTGGAAGTAGGCCTGCCACCGCTCGTAGGGCCGGCGCTCCCACAGCAGGTCGTCGAGGTCCACCCGGCCGAGGCGGGCGACCATGCTCGACATCGTCACCACCCGGGAGCCGGCCGTCTCCCGTAGGAGCGGCAGCAGCCGCATCGTCAGGGCGAAGTGGCCCAGGTGGTTCACGCCCATGTGCAGCTCGAATCCGTCGGCTGTCAGGCCCCGGTCCACCGCCATCAACCCGGCGTTGTTGCCGAGGACGTCGAGCCGGGGCTCACCGGCCAGCCCGGAGGCGAACTTCTCGACCGACGCCAGGCTGGCCAGGTCGAGGGGCTGCACCTCGAGGATCGCGGCCGGGTACTCGGCGCCGATGGCAGCCGCCGCGGCTTCTCCGGACGACTCGTCCCGGCACCCCATGATCACTCGGGCGCCGCCGCCCGCCAGGTAACGGGTGACCTCCCGGCCCAGGCCACGGTTGGCGCCGGTCACGACGGCCACCCGGCCGGAGAGGTCGGGGACGTCACGTTCGGACCAGCCCCACGCCATCACGCCCCGCCTTTCACAGGGCTCATCATGTCCGATGTCGAACTCTCGTGGACATAGCGGGACCAGATGGGACATTTGGGAGGATTTCGTCCGGCCGGTGTCGAACTCCTCCCCAGTTGCCTTCGGGTGGCGTGCTCGTGCACGCGTTTCTCACCCGTGGGCCCGGGACTGGGGGTGCCGTATGTCGAGGATGGTCCACAGGAAGATGGCCGCCGGCCTGGCCGTCACGGTGGGGGCGCTGCTCAGCGTGGCGGGCTTCGTCGTCGCACCGCCTGCGGTCGCCGCGCCCGCGGCGGTCACTGACCCGGCGGGCGACGTGATCAACCGTGAGACCAACGACAAGCTGCAGTCGATCCCAACCGACATCACGTCGGTTTCCGTCGATTCCGGCGACCAGGGGATCGTCCTCTCGTTCAGGACGCAGGATGCGCCCGACCCCATCGCCAGCCCCAACTGGGCCAGTCCGAACACCTTCGTGTCGTGGCAGGTCGACGCCAATGGCGACGGCAAGGTCGACAACCTCATCCGGTACTCGCTCGACCGCGACGTCGCCGGTCGCATCGTGGGCGACCTCACCTATTTCGTCGGGCCCGGCCAGCCGGCCAAGCACTGCGAAGTCCCGGCCACCTGGAACGCCGCGACGGGCTACACCCTGACCATCCCGCACGACTGCATGGGGAACCCGGCGGCGATCAGCTACCGGGTCCAGTTGACGTACGACACCAACCCCGGTGGCACCAAGCCGCCGCTGGCCTTCGACGTCGTCCCCGACCAGGGCTTCGCCGGGCCGGTGCCGATCGTCAAGCCGACCGCTCCCGCCGCCGCCCCGCCCGCCCCGGCCCCGTCGGCCGAGAACCCGGCACCGCAGGCCGGCGCACCGACGCCCGCCGCCCCGGCTCCGAAGGCCACTCCCACGACGGCGGCCAAGGCCGCCCCGAAACCGGCGGCCAAGCCCACCGCTCCGGCCACCCGGGGCGGAGCGTCCACTGCGCCCAAGCCGGCGACGCCGAGCGCCGCTCCGGTCACCGAGGGTTCGGGCGAACTGGCGGCCACCGGCCCGAGCAACGCCCGCTGGCTCGGGGCGCTCGGTGGAGCGTTGCTGCTGTTCGGCGGTCTCGGCCTGATGACTCCGGCCGCCCGCCGCCAGAGCGTCTAATCGTCAAGCGTCACACCACGCGCCGCATAGCATGCGGCGCGTGGTGTACGTAGCGCTGCTGCGCGGCATCAACGTCGGCGGCAAGACCAAGATCGCGATGGCGGCGTTGCGCGACACCTGCGCCGCGGTCGGCTGCGAGGACGTCGCCACCTACATCCAGAGCGGCAACGTCGTCCTCAAGAGCAAGCTGACGGCCGACAAGCTCCGGGCCGCGCTCGAAGCGGCCATCGCCGAGGAGTTCGGCTTCAACCCGGCCGTGATGATCCGCACGGCCAAGGAGATGGCCGCCGTCGTCGACCGCAACCCCTACTCCGACGCCGACGAGAAGAGCATCCACGTCGGCTTCCTCCACGCCGCTCCCAGCGCCGCGACCAAGAAGTGTCTGGCCGCCATCGACTGCGCCCCCGAAGAGGTGAAGGCCGTCGGCCGGGACCTCTACCTCCACCTCCCCAACGGCATGGGCCGCGCCGCCCTCCCCGTCCAGCTGGAACGCTGCCTGCGCCCGACCCCCATCACCGTCCGCAACTGGCGGACCGTGAGCAAGCTGGCCGAGCTCGCCTCCTGACGTCAGGCGGTTTCGAGGACGTAGGTACCCGGGGCCGGGGCGAGGACCTTGT
>JAICGL010000372.1 GCA_025923175.1 Acidimicrobiia bacterium | reverse complement strand
GGGTTCTTCGGGGCGTTGTTCCAGCCCGACCTCGAGGTGCACATCTGGGGCCCGCCGTCGACCACGCTCGAACTGAAGGCCCGCCTCTCCCGCTACCTGTCGCCGCCGCTGTTCCCCGTACGGCTGACCGACCTCCCCTGCCAGTTGGTGCTCCACGACGCGCCCCGGGGGACCTTCGACCTGCCGAGCGCCTCGGTGACCGCCGACCTCGTCTGCCATCCCGGCCCGACCCTCGGCTATCGGATCGAGGCCGACGGCGCCACGCTGACCTACATCCCGGACCACGAACCGGCGCTCGGCGACACGGCGTTCCTGTCCTCCACCGAGTGGACGTCAGGCTTCAACCTGATGACCGGGGTCGACCTGCTCATCCACGATTCCCAGTACACCGACGAGGAGTACCCGAGCCACATCGGCTGGGGCCACAGCACGATCAACCAGACGATGGCGCTGGCCGAGGCGGCCGGGGTCGGCACACTGGCGGCCTTCCATCACGATCCCGCGCACAACGACGTCCAACTCGACCGGCTCTTCTCCGCCGCCATCGAAGCAAAGGACTGGTCGTTCGAGTTCTCGCCCGCCCGGGAGGGAACCACCCTCACCCTCGGCCGTCACCCGGCGATGCGGTCATGAGCGGGCCACCGATCGAACTGCTGCTGCTCAAGCAGGTGGCCGGCTACCTGGCCACGCCGGTGTTCCTCATCGACGAGGACGGGGCACTGGAGTACTACAACGAGCCGGCAGAGCAACTTCTCGGACAGCGCTACGAGGAGACGGGCCAGATCCCGCTGGAGACGTGGGGCAAGATCTGGGCGCCGACCGACCTGGACGGGCGCCCGCTCGCCCCCGACGAGCTACCGGTCGCCGTCGCCGCCCGGGAGCGCCGCCCGGTGCTCGGCACAGTGGCGATCCGCCGGCCCGACGGCTCCGACCGCCACCTCACGATCACCGCCCTCCCCTTCGAATCGGCCGACGGTGCACGGCTGGGCGCCTTCGCCATCTTCTGGGAGAGCTGATCGCGCCCACCGGGCGCGGCGGTCCACTTCGAATAGGCGGTTTCGCTTAGGTGTTCTGCACGCGACGGAGGGGCCGGCGGTAACCGGCCCCTCCGAGGAATTCCGAGCTGTGGCTCGGGCTACTTCTTCTCTTCCTGCTTGCCACCCGGAGGGTCGCCGGCGGGGCCGGCGGGACCGGCGGGGCCGGCAGGGGAAGTCGCGTGACCGGCGGAGTCGGAGCCCGCCTCGTCCTTCGTTTCCTTGTCCGGGGCTGGCTTGGCGTCCGGCCCGGGCCCGGGCTCGGGCGCAGCGCCCTTGTCGGGTTCAGGCGTGGCTTCCTTGCCGGGACCGCCGTGGTTTACATGGCCGTCCGGAGCGGGCATGGCCGCGTAGTCGTAGCCCACCTCGGCCGGCTTCGGGGCCGTGTCGGGAGCCGGGGCGCTCGGGGCAGGAGCCTGGTCGCTCGGCGCGGGAGCGGGAGCGCTCGGAGCCGGAGCCGGGGTTGCCTTGTCGGGCTTCGCGGCGCCGTCCGGAGCCGGGTACCCGCGACCGCCATCACGGAAGCCGGGAAGGCCGCCGCACGGGTAGTCGAAGTTGCAGCCGAAGCCCCAACGGCCGTCGTAACCGCCCCAGTAGGGGTAGCCGCCGTAGCCGCCCCAGAAGGGACGGCCGTAGTAGCCGTACCCGCCGCCCCAGTAGGGGCGACCGTAGTAGCCGCCGTAGTAGCCGCCGTAGCCGCCGTACCAGTAGGGGGATCCGTAGAAGAGGAAGTGGCGGTGGCCATGACGGCCGTGTCCATGGCCGTGCCCGCCACGGCCGTGTCCATGGCCGTGCCCGCCACGGCCGTGGCCCTTACCGTGCCCGCCGCCCTTGCCGTGGTGGCCCTTTCCGCCGCCCTTGCCGAAGGCGGAGACCTTGCTGTCGGCGAACGCTGCCGCCGGAACCGCCAAGGCGCCCGCCAGGGCAATCGCGGCCAGTGCGGTGAATTTCTTACGCATTCACTGCCTCCCTTCCCCCGACGCCCAGGCCCCGGAGGTTGTGTTGATTGAAGGCGCTCGTCAGCGTTACTGCCGCTGACCCCCAGCAAACACGTACCTGCCATTCCTCCACATTCGCGGCACCAAGTGCAACAAATTGCTTAAGAATTCACCAAGAGCGCGAATCGTCAGTTATGGGAGGCTCGTGCTCGACAGGGGAAAGGGAGCGGCGTCAATGGGTGTCAAGCGGCAGGCGGCGGGGCTGCTTCCGGCTGCCGTCCTGACGGTTCTCACCCTGACGTTCCCTCAGCCCGCCGGCGCTGGCGGTGCGATTCCAGCGCCGGTGCCGCGGGCGGTGTGTGGGCCTGGGTCGATTCCCGAGCAGGGCATGCAGGGCCGGATGACCGCCGCCGACTACCGCCTCGGCGTGCGCTGCAACCTCGAGCTTGTGGGCCAGTCCGGGCCGGGGGTTGGCGGATTCCGGACGCACCGCTACGTCGACCGGCACGGGCGCGAGTGCGCCTACTACGACCGCTTCCCTGGGGCTCCCTCTGATCCGGCTGTGGCCCTCGGCGAGCGATCGGGGACGTACGTCGTCGACATGTCGGATCCGGCCCGCCCGGTGGTCACTGGCCGCCTCGACACGCCGGCCACCCGCTCACCGCACGAATCCCTGAGCCTGCATCCCGGTCGGGGCCTGCTGGCCGCCGTCATGGGAACGTTCACCACCGCGCCGGGCATCGTCGACCTCTACGACCTCACGCAGGACTGTCGCCACCCGGTGCTGCTCTCGAGCCTTCCCGTCGGCATCGCCGGCCACGAAGGCAGCTTCTCCCCCGACGGGATGACCTACTGGGCCACCGCGGGGTCGGGCTTCTACACCGGTCAACCGACGGGCACGATCGTGGCCGTCGACGTCGCCGACCCCCGCCGGCCCGACGTGGTGCACCTCGCCAAGGGCGAGGACGCCCATGGCCTCAACCTCTCCGCCGACGGCAACACGCTCTACTACGCCGACGCCGGCCCGACGCCGGGGCTCACGATCCTCGACGTGTCCGAGGTGCAGCGGCGCGTCCCGAATCCCGAGGTGCGACGCATCAGCCACTTCTCCTGGGACACGGTGTCCATCCCGCAGACCGCCCTCCCGGTGACCATCGGCGGCCGTCCGTACCTGGTCGAAGTCGACGAGTTCGCCGCCGGATACCCCGTCAAGAACCCGACCCGCAACGCCGTGTGGCACTTCTTCACCAGCAATGGTGGATCCGACCCGACAGCGCTAGTCGGCGCCGCCCGCATCATCGACATCGCCGACCCCGCTGCGCCGAAGGTTGTCTCGGACATCCGACTCGAGGTGCACTCGCCCGAGGCCCGAGCAGGCGAAGCGTCGAAGGACCCCGGCGCCGAGCACGTCTTCGGCTACACGGCCCACTACTGCGCCGCCCCGAAGCCGGTCGATCCCGGGATCGTCGCCTGCTCCTTCATCGCCTCCGGCCTCCGGGTCTTCGACATCCGTGACCCGCGCCACCCCAGGGAGATCGCCTACTTCAACCCGCCCGGGATCCCAGCCGCGCCGTACCGGGCGTTGTCCAGCCCGGCCTTCGCCCCCGAGCGGAACGAGATCTGGTACACCGACGGCAACTACGGCTTCTTCGCCCTGAGGCTCCGCTGAGGGCTCAGCCCACTGCCAGGGCGGCTGCCACCCGGGCATGGAGGTCGGCCAGGTCGAGGCCGGGGCCGTGGCGTTCGAGGAAGGAGACGGAGTCGCCGAGGAGCGGCTTGCCCGTGGTCCGGTCCGTGACGTGGACATGGAGGATGCCGTCGACGTCGTACTCGCAGGTGATGTCGAAGCTGGACTCGGCGGCGGTGCGAAATTCGAGGGGCACCGTCCACGTCCCAAGGACGAGGTTGTCTTCGTGGTCAAGGGGGACGCCGGGGTCTCCTTCCACCACCCGCACCTCGACGGACCGTTCATAGTCCCGCACCGGGGTGAAGGAGGCGACGCCCCGGGCGGGCAACTTGTGGTTGCGGGGAATGATGGTGGAGAAGGTCGGCTTGCTCTCGGCGTCGAGGCAGACGGTGCCGAGGGCGTGTTCGGTGGCGGGGAAGAAGTCGGCGGGGTGCTCGCCTGCCAGGATGGCGGCGGCAACCGCCGCCCCTTGGGCCACGGCGCTGAGGGGATCGACCCCGGCCGCCGGCTCCCGGCCCACGATCGCGGAGACGAAGTCCCGCACGGCCGGCATCATGCAGGTGCCACCGACGAGAACGAGGTGGTCCACCCCCGAGGGGGACAACCCGAGATCGAACAGGCAGCGCTGCACGGGCTCGTAGGCCCGCTGCACCAGCGGAGCCACCCAGTCCTCGAACTCCGCCCGGGTGAGGAGCCGCCGATCCCCGCCCGGAAGGGCCACCGTCACTTCGTCGACCTGGCTGAGGTGGATCTTGGCCCGTTCCACCTCCAGGCGCAGCGCCGCCCGGTCGCCTTCGGTCCAGCCGTACGAGCTCTGAATCTCGGCGGCGAGGTGTTCGATGATCAGGGCGTCGAAGTCCAGGCCGCCCAGGCGTTGGACGCCCTTGGAGGCGTGTTCGAGGAATACGCCGTCGATCAGTTCCAAGACGGTGACGTCGAGGGTGCCGCCCCCCCAGTCGACGACCAGGACGGTCTGGTCGTCGCCGGCGT
>JAICGL010000371.1 GCA_025923175.1 Acidimicrobiia bacterium | reverse complement strand
GGGGCACGTTCCTGGCTGCTCCCGAGCAGTCGCTGATCGGCACGCTGGCGCTCGTGCCGCAGGTGTGCGACGCCGTCGACGTGCCGGTGCTGGCCGCCGGCGGGATCATGGACGGACGCGGCGTGGCGGCCGCGCTCAGCCTCGGCGCCGGCGCCGCCGTGCTGGGCACGGCCTTTCTGCGGGCTCCGGAGGCGGGGACATCGGCGCCGCACCGCCAGGCCCTGGCCGCCGCCACCGAAACGTCAACCGCGCTCACGACCCGGATCACCGGCCGGATGGCCCGGGGGATCGAGAACCGGATGATGCGCGACCTGCACGACGTCGACGTGCCGCCCTACCCCGTCATGCACACCCTCACCGCAGCATTGCGCCGCCGGGCCGCCGAACGCGACGAACCCGACCTGATGGCGCTGTGGTGCGGCCAGGGGATCCGCCTCGCTACCGAACTCCCCGCGGCTGAGCTCGTCCGCCATCTGGTCGAAGACGCCGCCGCAACGATCGCGCATCTCGGGAAGCTCTCCGGCCGGGAGAGAGACGCCGCGTAGGCTGGCTGCGGTGAGCCGCCCGCCCCGCCCGGCCCTTGTCGTCGCCGGGCTTCTCGTTGTCACGCTCCTGTTGCTCGTGCCGCTCATGGCTGGCGACGAGAACTTTCCGAAGCACGCCTCGGGCAGCGCGGTTACCCGGTTGCCCGCTCCGGGCGGGCAGGCGTGTGGCGCCAGCTGGGGTCCGGCGGTCGAGATCGGGCGGATCCCGGGGCAGCGCAAGGAGGTGTCGGGGTTCGTGGCGTCGGCCCGCAACCCCGGCGTGGCCTGGATGGTGCGGGACTCCGGCAATCCCGTCGTGCTCTACTCCTTCGAATTGCCGGCCGGTGAGCACGAGATCCGATCGCGAGCGTTTCCCGTCCGGGGTGCGAGCAACGGCGACTGGGAGGACGTGGCCTACACCATCGGGCCAGACGGGCGTGGCCACCTCTGGATCCTCGACAACATCAACCGGCACACCGCGCCGAAGATGTTGTGGGAGGTGCTCGAACCGGATCCCGTTCACGACCGGGAGGCGGCCGTTGTGGGCCGCTACCGGTGGGCCTATCCCGACGTCCCCGACGGCAACCAGGACACCGAGACCGCCTTCTTCCTCGGCGGGACGCTATTCGTCGTTTCGAAGACCGAGCCGAGCCGGGTCTACCGGTTCGACCGGCCGCTCGACGCGTCTGCTGTCAATCACCCGACGCCGGTCGCCACCGTGCCGGCCGGGGTCAAGATGGTGCTCGGGTCGACGTCGGCCAACGAACGACTCCTGGTGCTCTCGGCAACCCGCGGCCAGACGACGTGGGTCTACGCCAACCGCCACGACCCGCCCGACATCGCCGGCTTCTTCGACGAGGCACCGATCTTTAGCCGTCGCATGCCCCGCTCCCAGCGCGAGGCCGGCGACTTCTTCCCCTACGACGGCTGCGACATCGTGCTCCTGTCGGAGCGGCAGAACGTGTGGCTGCTACGGAACCGGCGTTGACGGCGGGTCGGCGTCCGCCCAGCTCCCGCGGCCGGAGACGAGATCGAAGCCGGGCGTGGCAGGCAGGCCGTTGTTGCCGGTGGTGATGTCCCGGAACCGGATCGGAGGCGCCGGGCGGTACAGCAGGTCGGCGGAGACCTTCAGGCCCGCAATGGCCGACCGGGCAGCCCACATCGGCGCCGCCGCGCTCGTGCCGCCGAGCGTCAGCCAGGGCAGATCGCTGTTGTAGGAGCTGTAGACCGATACCCCGCTGCGGGGATCGGCGACGAGGGCCACGTCGGGTGTGGCCCGCTTGCCGCCGCAGTTCGTGGCGCGATAACCGATGAAGGCCGCCTGGGCGGCGGGGGCCTTCTCGTAGGCCGAGCAGCCGCCGCCGGAACCCTTCCACCCCGTCTCGGTGAAGGTGGGCTTGCCGATGTCGACGAGCGTCGTCCCGCCGACGGCGATGACTCCTGGAGCGGTGGCCGGGTAGTTGGGGGTGTCGCCGTCGTCACCCGAAGCCACGAAGATGCTCACCCCCGGCCGCTTGAAGTGCCAGTTGTGTTCGGACTGGCCGGCGAACTCGGCCAGACCGAGACTGTTGGACACGTAGCTGGCGTGCGAGGTGGCGTAGTCCTCGGCCTTGAGCACGTCGCGCAGCCGGTCGCTCTTGGCCTCGACGACGAGGATCTTGGCCCCGGGGGCGATGGCGTGGGCCCACTGCACGTCGAGGGCCGCCTCTTTGGCCCACAGCGTGCTGGTCGACGGGTAGTCCTTCCCGCCCCGGTGGTTGACGACCTTCAGGCAGTAGTTCGCCCTGGTGCAGGGCCGCAGGCCGAAGGTTTTGCTGAAGACCTTGAGGTCGGCCTCCAGGGTCGGGTGGTGATAGGGGATGACGATGGCGATGGTCTTGCCGGCCCCGGCCTTGTAGGCGGTCGGGAAGCCGTACGCCGCCTTGACCTGGGCAGGTGTGAGGCCCGTCGGCGCTGCCGTGGCCCTCGGCTCGACGATGGTGAACGGACGCACCCGCCGCGCTCCCCCGTCGTCGCCAGCGCTTGCGTCGGGCGCCACCAAACCGGCCGCGGCAAGCCCACCGGCAACTGCGATCCCGGCCGCCTGGCGCCAATGCGCCGCCCTGCGCCTCCCCCGGCGCTCTCCCAGCACGCCGACAGATTCGTGGTGAGCCGGACGAGTCCTGCCGAATCGGGCATTTCGGGCGTGGGCCCGTCAGGGACGATGCGAGTGCTGCTGCCGGGCCGGATCCGTCGACGTCGGGTTGCCGGCGAAGGCCTGGGCGAAGGCGATCCAGGTGCGGGCGTCGTCGCCTTGCGCCTTAAGCGCCGTGTCGGCGAGGAGGCGCCGCTGCGTCACCACGAGTGCGAAGTCGAGGGCCGGCCCGGTGACCCGGTCGGCGGCGTCGGACGGGCCCCATTCCCAGAGGCTCCCGTCCGGCGCGACGAGCTCGACTCGCAGCGGGGTTTCGGGAGCTTCGAGGCCGCGGCTGCGGTAGCTGAACGGCCGGGCCCGGATCCCGATGTCGCAGACGTGGCGGATCCGGTCGGTCAGCAGGCGGGTGGCGCCGAGGGCGTCGGCCACGTCTTGGCCGTGGGCCCACGTCTCCATGATGCGGGCGGTGATCGAGGAGGCCACCGACATGTCGGGCCCATACCAGGGCACGCGCGCCCCGTCGGGCATCGCCTGCGCCGCTTCGACCAAACCGCGCCGCTCCTCGGTGAAGCGATCGAGGAGTTCGGCGCCCGGCATGCCCTGCCCGTACGACAGGGTGGCGTGCACGAACTTCTCGATGTCGGCCACTGCCTCGGCTCGCGCCGCCCGGAAGGCGTCGGGGTCGACCATCGAAAGGCGAGCGGCCCTGTCGAAATAGCCGAGATGGGAAAGCTGGTCGCGGACCGTCCAACCCGCCGCCGGCGTGGGCCGCTCCCAGTCCTCCTCCCGGATGTCACTGAGAATGGCCCGCAGGTCGTCGTGCTCGGCGATGGCGTCGCGGCTTAGGGCCGCGACGTCAGCCCTCGGCATTCTCGCTGCCTTCGGTGTCGTCAGCGGCCGTGATGACGGCGATGACCTGGTCGATGTCGACCTGCCGCCCGACCTCGACGAGGATCTCGGCCACCGTGCCGTCGCCGGCGGCGCCGATGGTGTGCTCCATCTTCATCGCCTCGATGACGACCACCGGATCGCCCTTGGTCACCGTGTCGCCCGGGGCTGCCAGCACCTTGACCACGGTGCCGGGCATGGGGGCGACGAGTGAGCCGGACGGACGCTGGCCTTCCTTGCTCGGGAAGCGGTCCACCGGCCGGAAGGCGGCCGACCCCAGCGCGGAGTCGACGTGCACGGCGTTCTCGTAGCGGCGGACGTCGAACCGACGCCGGACGCCGTCGACGACGAGCTGCACCGTTTCCGGCTGGGCGTCGAGCAACGTCACCGGCAGTGCCTCGCCATCGACGGTGAAAAGCGGCGACCGGCCGAGCCGGTAGCCGACGCTCAGCTCCCGCTCGGCCTCACCCGTACCAACGGTGAAACGACGCACCGACGGCGGGCCGGGGTTGTTGCGGAAGCCCGACTTGATGGCCCGCAGCACCGGGGCCGCCGCCCGGCTGGCGGCCTGAGCGGCCAGCGCCGCAGCCACTGCGTGGAGCTGCAGCGCTCGGGGATCGAGCGTCGACGCCAGCAGGTCTTCCGGTGGGTGCCGTTCGAGGAAACCGGTGTCGGCCTTGCCGGTGCCGAACTCGTCGTGGTCGAGGATCGCCACGAGCAGATCGCGGTTCGTGCCCACACCGTGGATGCGGGCCCGCCGCAGGGCGTCGATCAGCAGCCGCACCGCTTCGACCCTGGTCGGGCCGGTGGCGATGACCTTGCCGAGCATGGAGTCGTAGTCGGTCCCGATCACCGAACCGGCCTCGACGCCGGAATCGACCCGCAGGCCCGGAACGTCGGGGAACTCCAGCGCCTCGATCCGGCCGGTCTGCGGCTGGTAGTCGTGCAGCGGATCTTCGGCGTAGAGCCGTACCTCCACCGAGTGGCCGGACATCCGGGCCTGGTGGACCTCAGGCGGCAGCGGCCGTCCTTCCGCCACCGTCACCTGGAGCGACACGAGGTCGAGGCCCGTGACCAGCTCGGTGACGGGGTGCTCGACCTGGAGG
>JAICGL010000370.1 GCA_025923175.1 Acidimicrobiia bacterium | reverse complement strand
GGTCGGCAACGGCGACAACATCATCACCACCGGCCCGGGGACGGGCTCGGTCATCAGCGCCGGCGACGGCGATAACGCAATCACTGTCGGGCCGGGGGCGGGCGCGACCATCACCGTCGGCGGAGGCAACAACCTCATCCACGGAACCGACGGCGGAGACGTGATCACCGTCGGGGGCGGCAATAACACGATCGTCGACGGGGCGGGCGACGACTCCATCACCGCCGGGCACGGTTTCAACTCCATCACGACCGGCGACGGCGACGACGTCGTCAAGGTCGGCGACGGCGACAACGTCGTCGACGCCGGTGCGGGCGACGACAAGCTCTACTTCGGCAATGGCCGCAACACCGCGATCGGCGGCGTCGGGGACAACATCTTCTACGGCGGTCATGGGCCGACCCACTACATCACCGGCCCTGGCATGAACAACCTTTACCTCGGCGATGGGGGCAACCTCGTCGAGGCGGGCGACGGCGAGAACATCGTCCGCGGCGGGATTGGCGGCGACATCGTCCACGCCGGGCGCGGCAAGAACACCATCGAGGCGGGGCCCGGGCCCAACCAGTTCTTCCTCGATGTCGCCGGTGAGAACCTGGTCAACGGCGGGGACGGCGACGACGTCGTCCACCTTGACGGCGAGGGCGCCGGCCTGGGAACCATCATCAACACGGGCGGCGGCCTCAACACCGTGTACTCGTCGACGGAGTACGGCGACCTCCGGATCCATGGCGGCACCACCGGAAGCACCGTGGTGTCCTACGAGTCGTCCCCCAAAGGCCTGACCTTCGACTTCTCCAAGAGCCCCGTCACCGTCACCAAGGCCAACGGCGCCGACATTCTGTCGGGTAACACGACCGTGACCGGCTCGCCGTTCGACGACACGTTCATCCCCGGCCCGGCCGACGAGTCCTTCGACGGCGCCGGAGGCATCAACACGCTGTCATACCAGGACGTGGCGTCGGGCGAGGGCCCCACGCTGATTGCTCCGACGCCCGCGACGGTCGACCTCGCAGCGGGGACGGCGTCGGCCCCCGGCCGGGGTACTGACAGGCTGACCAACATCCAGCGCGTCGTCGGGTCGGCCTTCGATGACATGATCTTCGGCAACGACGGCGACAACATCCTCGATGGCGGCGAGGGCAACGACTTCGTCGACGGGCGGGCCGGCAACGACACGAGCCTGGGCAGCCCGGGGGACGACACCCTCTTCGGCGGGCCGGGCAACGACCGCCTCAACGGTGGCGACGGCAACGACCGTGAGAGCGGCGAAGACGGCGACGACACGTTCGTCCAGGAGTTCCTCAAGAACGGTGACGACCGCCTTGCAGGTGGCGGGGGCAACGACACCGCCGACTACTCGGCCCGCAAGGGCGGCGTGAACGCGACCCGGGACGCCAAGGCCGACGACGGCGAGGCCGGTGAGCGCGACAGCATCGAACCCGACATCGAGACCGTGCTCATGCCCGGCGCCCTGTCGCAGACCGTCGGATCGGCCGACTACCTCCTCGTGGCCGGCGACGGCGCCGTGTTCCCCTACGGGCAGGCGGTGACTTTCGGGGCGCCTGGGCCGATGCAGCACACGGTCGTGGGCGTCGCCCGGACGCCGTCCGGCCGGGGGTACTGGATGGCCGGAGCCGACGGTGGCGTGTTCGCCTTCGGCGACGCCGCGTTCCACGGCTCCCTGGGCGGCACCCCGCTCAACCAGCCCGTCGTGGCCATGGCGGCCACACCCACCGGCAGGGGCTACTGGCTGGTCGCCGCCGACGGCGGGATCTTCTCCTTCGGCGACGCCGGCTTCCACGGCTCGCTCGGCGACATCCGGCTCAACCAGCCGATCGTGGCCATGGCCGCCACCCCGACCGGGCAGGGTTACTGGCTGTCGGCCAGCGACGGCGGCATCTTCGCCTTCGGCGACGCCGCATTCTTCGGCTCGCTCGGGAGCATCCCGCTCAACAAGCCGATCGTGAGCATGGCCACCACCGGTACCGGTAAGGGCTACTGGCTCACGGCCACCGACGGCGGCATCTTCGCCTTCGGCGACGCCGGCTTCTTCGGCTCCCTCGGCGACATCCCCATCACCAAGCCGGTCGTCGGCATGGTCGCCACCCGCTCGGGCCAGGGCTACCTGCTGGCCACCTCCGACGGCGGCGTCTTCGCCTTCGGCGACGCCACCTTCGCCGGCTCCGCCGCCGGCTCCAAGCTCGGCCAGCCCATCCGGGCGATCATCTAACTCCCTGCCGTCAGCTGGGCTGGTAACGCAGGGCTACTGCCCCCGACCGGAACTCCTGGCGCCCCACGAGTCTCAACTCGAGCCGCTCGCTCAGGCCGGCGAACAACGTCGGCCCGTGCCCCGCCAGGACGGGCAGCACGACGAACTCGTACTCGTCGATCAATCCCAGATCCGCCAGGGCCAGCGGGAGCGTCACGCCACCCACGAACAGCCCTTTGCCAGGCTCCTGCTTCAGCTGCTGAACGGCTTTCCCCAGGTCACCCTGCACGAGCTCCGCGTTCCAATCGACCTGGTCCAGGGTGCCCGACACGACGTACTTCTTCATCCCGTCGATCGCCTGGGCGAAGGGGATCATCCAATCAGCCATCCATTGAGGCCACGTTCCCGTCGCCGGCAGCCGCCACGCCGCCTCCATCATCCCGTAGGTCACGCGGCCAAAGAGCAGGGCATCGGCTCGTTCCAGCTGGGCGGCCCAATAGCGATGCGACTCCTCGTCCGCGATCCCCACCTGGTGATCGCAACAGCCGTCGAGGGTGACATTGATCGAGTATCGGAGCGGTCTCACCGGTTGCTCTCCCATGCTGCGGTCGCAGGTACCTGCCCGACCTTAATCAGACCAGCGGCGCCGCCCGGGGGGGGCGAAGGTTGATAGTCGAAGGTGACGGCACGGGTGCGATCCCTCGTCGATAGTTCTGTGAGCGATCTTCCGCGCCTGGCGCGGTTTTTCGCTCGCAGAATCTGGCACATCCCCCGAGCGGCGGGAGCTCTTCCGGTTCTGGGCACGGAATCCCGCGCTTTCCGCGGTTTTCCGTGCCCAGAACAACGAGATAGATCGTTCTCGGGACGGATCGTGTCGGTCTAGCGAAACGATCCGTCCCAGGAACACTTGGACAAAGCAGCCAGCGACCGAAACGCGCCGTTTTGGACCACTGTGAAGAAATACTCATCGCCTGCTCATCGCTGCTTCAGCAGCGCAGCCAACAACCCGCTCAAGTCGAACGGTAAACAGCACACGAGAGGGTGGCGATGGCAGCGAGCCAGGTTGGGGCGTTCGGGAATGATGCAGAGCTTCCGGGCCGGCTGGGCGGCGACTACGTGGTGGAGCGAGTGCTGGGGCAGGGGCCGCTTGGCGCGCTGTTGCTCGCCCGGGGTGCCCTGTCGGGGCGGCCGGTAGTCGTGAAAGTTCTGGCCGGGCGGCTCGCCGGCGACGAAGCCGTACGAACGCGGTTCCTGAGGACGGCCGAGCGCGACATGCGCCTGTCGCATCCGAACGTCGTGCGGGTGATCGAAGCAAGTTTCGACAGACGGCCATATCTCGTCATGGAACATGTCGACGGCGAGACCCTGGCTCAGCGGCTGCAGCGGGACGGCGGGTTCTCCGCCGACGAAACTGCCCGGCTCGCAACGCATCTGGCGGCCGGTCTCGCTCACGCTCACTCCAGTGGCGTCGTCCATGGCGCCCTTCATTGCCACAGCATCCTGCTCGGAGACGACGGTGTCGCAAGGCTCTGCGACTTCGGTTTCGCCCGGCTCTGCGGCTGGGTCAACGGATCCGGTCCAGCTGGCGACGTGTACGCCCTCGCGGCGGTGCTGCGCAAAGCGGGTGGGGACCGCCTCCCGCCCTGGCTGACCGCCCTGGTCGACGCCGGGCTCGCCCATCCTTCCGTCCGGCCTTCGGCGTTCGATTTCTTCCACGAGGTGCTCACCAAGACGAGCCCGCCGGAAGCTTGGATCGAACCGGACGCAGGTCACATCGTCGAGCGGAGAGCCTCCACCGGTTCCAGGGCGGCGGCCCGGGCCGAGGGGTAGATGCCGGACAGCAGGCCGACGAACCCGCCGAGGAGCGGCGCCCCGATCGGCACCCAGGGTTCCAGCACCGGTGTCCAGGTGCGGCTGGCGGCGACGCCGACGACCACGATCGTCCCGAGAGCAGCGCCCAGGACACCACCGAGCAGGCCGAGCGTCGTGCTCTCGAGCAGGAACTGGCCGGCGATGTGGCGGCGGGCGGCGCCGAGCGCGCGGCGGAGGCCGATCTCGCCGACCCGCTCCAGCACGGACACCAAAGTGACGTTGGCGATTCCCACAGCGCCGATGAAGAGCGAGACCGCCCCGAGCAACAGGAACAGCGTGTTGAGGTCGCTCTGCACGCCGGCCCGCACCCGGCGGGGCTCGGGCGGGGCGGTCACCTTGAGGGCGGCCTGGTCGGTGGGGCTCAACGCCAGCGGCAGTTGACTGGCGATCAGGTTGGCAGCCCCGACGCGGGTCTCGATCTGCACCGAGCCGGGTGCGTTCAGGCCGAAGTCGCGCTGTGCGGCGCCTTCGGGAATTACGACCGAGCCGAGCAGCGACGCCTGCCGGGACACCGCCTCGAGGACGCCGACGACGATGTAGAGCTTGTCGCCGAGGAAGATGGCGGGCTGGTCC
>JAICGL010000369.1 GCA_025923175.1 Acidimicrobiia bacterium | reverse complement strand
CCGGGCGGCGGGCGTCGAGCTCGGCGGCCCGATGCTTGTCCTCCCAAGGGGTGTCGCAGAAGTAGGACTCGAACCCGGCTCCGCAGACGAAGACGTGCTCGAGCGCAGGCAGTTCGGGCCGCAGCTCGTCGAACATGGCGGCGTGGTCGAAGCCCCGGAACTCACCGGGTACGACGCAGACCCGGCTCCTGGCGCGACCCAGGATGAAGCCGACCTCCCGGGCACGCAGGATGGTGATGATCGGGTTGGCCACGGCGCCGATCCGGACGCAGGCCAGGTGCAGCGCCGCCACCTCCCACCAGTTCGGCAGCTGGAAGCTGACGACCTCGCCGCGCTCGACACCGAGCTCGACCAACGCGGCGGCGAAACGCTCGGCCAGCTGGGTGAGCTCTCCGTAGGTGACGACGACCTTTTCTCCGTTCGCCACCCGGTGGGAGACGATGGCCACCTTGTCGGGGTGGCGGGCGGCGTTGGCGGCGAACTCCTCCCAGAGCGTCGTCACCGCTCGTCGGGACTCATGACCGGCTCGAGGCCGGTGAGGACCGCCAGCAGGTAGTTGAACACGGTGATGTGCTTGAGCAGTGTCGTCATGCTGCCGTCGACGTGGATCTTGCGGGTCACGAGAGCGATCTGCGGTGTGATCGTCTGGCTGACCAGCATCCGCTCCCATACCTCGGGGCTGGCGGTGAGGACGAAGTCGGCGGGGGCCGGCCCGTCGACCTCCCGCACGTCGAGGAGCTTGCCGCCCTCGAACCGGAACGTGAACGTCTTGTTCAGCGGCTCGGTGTAGACGTGGGTCATCGTGTAGTTGAGGACCTGGGCCTTGGCCAGCCACTTCGGGTCCTCGTTGAGGGCATCGGCAAGGGCGTCGTAGACCTCGCGGGAGCCGAACAGCGGTCGGGTCATGGTGTCCCCCCAAAAGAGATGGAATCCAGCGTCATCACGATCCACACCTCGCCGTCGACCACCTCGACGGCATGCGTGACGAGATCCCGGTTGGCCGGCAGGCACAGCGCTTTGCCGGTCCGGATGCAGAACTTGGCCATGTGCAGCGCACATTCGACCACGTCGTCGTCGATCCAGCCTTCGGTCAACGCGAACTTCTCGTGGGTGCACGTGTCGTCGAGGGCGAAGTACTCGCCGCCGACGTTGTAGACGGCCACCGGCTGATGATCGCCCTCGACGCGACGAGCCTCGCCGGGCGGAAGCTCGTCCACCCGGCAGGCCCGCACTCGCGTCGTCGTGGTGTTCACGCGACGAGCCGGAATCCCTTGGGCGCAGCCACCTTGGCGGCGCCAGTGTTGCCCGCCCCGACCACTTCGTCGGCCACCTTGGTCATGAAGCAGGGGTCGTCGGAGAAATAGCTGAAGTCGAGCATCGGCGAGAGCGGGTTGTTGGTCAGCTTCTGGGTTTTGTCGTCCCACTTCCACAGGCCCCACCAGGTGGTCGGACCGTTACCCTGCTTGCAGGTGGGGGTGAAGCCCCGGATCGGCTCGCCGATCCCGGCGTCGAAGTTCTTGCCGTGTTCGTAGATCCACTTCATCAGGGAGTCGGCGCTCAGCTCGCCGAACTTCTCCGCCGCGCCGTTGAGGCCGCCGTCGAAGACGTACTTGGACGCCATCCACCAGGCCACGGTCGGCGGCGAGTTGAGATGGTCGGGGGTTCCGATGCTCGGGTGATACTTCTGGATGGCGCTGACGTACTCCTGATGGGCCTTGGTCGGGCCCTTGAACCGGGGGCGCCCGTCCAACATGTCACCGGGCGATCCGGCAGTGACGCCTTCCATTGACTTGCCGATCGTGCTCGACAGGAGGCTCATGCTGGCCACCGGACCGCCCTGGCCGAGTGGCGGCCGCCAGCCGAGACGCTCCTCGGCGGGCATGCAGAGCACGAAGGCGAACGACTGCCAGTCCCAGTACTCCACCCCTTCCTGCTTGTACTTGAGGACCTGGGAGCTGCAGTCGCCCTGGGTCATGTTGATCGGCTCGATGATGACCTTCGTGGCCCCGAGCTTCTTCCAGACCTGCTCGATGTACTTGGCCGTCGCGTGCGTGTTGAGGATGACGCTGTCGGTCATCACCGCCACAACCTTCGGCTTCTTGTTCATGTGATTGACGACGGCATAGGCCGACTCGGCGTTCCAGGTGAGGAACATGCCGCCGACCGGGATGATCGTCGGGTACTTGGAGGAGAAACTCCCCGGGCTGCCGCCGAACGGGAAGTAGGGGATGTTCTTCGACTTCACGTACTCGTTGGCCGAGTCGACGACGAAGCTGAAGATCATCGCCACCTTGTCCTGCTCCCACAGGCGCTTCACGTTGGCCACGACCTGGGCGGGATCGAACCCGTCGTCGTAGGAGATGAGCTGCAGCTTGCGCCCCTGGATGCCGCCCCGGGCGTTGACCATCTTGATGTAGGCGTCGATGGCGCCGGCGCCCTGCTGGCCGACAAAGGCGATCGCTCCCGACAGCGGGAACGTGCTCCCGATCTTGATGGTGGTGTCGGTGAAGCCCTGGCCCTTCGACGTCACGTTCTTGGGGATGACCGGGCCGGGCTCACCCGGGGCCGGCGCCGGGCCGCCGCTGGACGCGCCCGGGCTAGGCGCCGCTCCGGCGGCGGAGGCGGGCGGCGGTGCGCTGTCGCCCGAATTCGCCTTCGTCCCGGCCGGCGCCGACGACGGCTTGGCCGCCGACCCGGCCGCATTCGGGGTCGGGTCGGCCGCGGCTGCGCCCTTCACCGCCTCATCGATCGTCGTGGTCTTGCCGTCCGGCGTGGTCACCGGCTGGCTTCCCGGTTCCGTCGGTGCGGTGGCCTGCTCAGGCGCGGCGGTCGCCGCCGTCGTGTCCTGGGTCGCGCTCTCCGCCGCCTGCTTTGGCTTATCCGCCTGGCTGCCGCACGCCGCGACGACGAGGACCACCAGTGCTAACGCGAATTTCCTCACCATGGTTCCTCCCACATTCATGCGATCACCCCACATAGGCCGAGACGACCTCGGGGTGGCTCTCCAGATCACGGGCCGGCCCTTGGAGCACCAGCTCGCCCTTCTCGAGCACGTAGGCGTAGTCGGCGATCTCCAAGGCCAGATCGACGTACTGCTCGACGAGCAGCACGGTCACCTTCTCTTCACGGTTGAGCACCCGGAGGCGCTCGTACAGCTCGTCGACGAGCACCGGCGACAATCCGAGGGACGGCTCGTCGACCATGAGCAGGCGGGGCCGGGCGATCAGCGCCCGGGCGATGGCCAGCATCTGCTGCTCGCCACCGGAGAGGCTGCCGGCCGGTTGCCGGCGGTGGGGGACGAGCGCCGGGAAGTACTCCAGGACCTTGTCCGCTTCCCGGCGGACGTCGCCGCGACCGAGGCGCCGCCAGTACGCGCCGGTGGCCAGGTTCTCCATCACGCTGAGAGCGGGGAAGACGTGGCGGCCCTCGGGAACGTGGGCCACTCCCTGCCGGGCGATGGCGTCGGGGCGCTGCCCGTCCAGCCGCCGACCGTCGAACCACACCTCGCCCCGCCGGGGCATGACCACGCCGGAGATCACCCGCAGCGTCGTCGTCTTGCCGGCGCCGTTGCGGCCGAGGAGCGCCACGGTCGCGCCGTCGGGCACGGTCAGCGTGACGTTGCGGACCGCTTCCACGGACCCGTAGCTGGCTGCCACCTCTCGCAGCTCAAGCACGCCGGCCACCTGCTCGCCGGCCGAGGTAGACCTCGATCACCCGGGGATCGGAGAGCACGTCGGCCGGTGCGCCACTGGCGATGACCCGGCCCTGGTTGAGGACGTAGACGTGGTCGGCGAACTCCCGCACAACCCGCATGTCATGTTCGACGACGAAGACTGCGATCCCCAGCTCGTCGACGACGCGGTCGATGAGGTCGCCGACCTCGCTCGTCTCGCCCGGTCCCATCCCGGCGGTGGGTTCGTCGAGGAGGAGGACCTTCGGACGCGCGGCCAGCGCCCGGGCCAGTTCGACCCGCCGCTCGACCCCGTACGGCAGGTCGGCGACAAGGGCGTCGGGGGAAGCGCCGACGGAGACGAACTCGAGCGCCCAATCCGCCGCCTCCCGAGCCGCGGCTTCGGCGCGCCGGGAGGGGGGCAGCCCGGCCAGCGTGGCGGGTAGCCCGGTTCCCGCACTGCGGGCGGCCCCCAGCGCCACGTTCTCGAACACCGTGAGCCGAGGCAAGACCTTGAGATTCTGGAACGTCCGGATGACGCCGAGCCGCGCCGCCTTGGCCGGCGTGATCGCCCCGGCGTCGGAGCCGAAGACCGTCACCCGCCCACCGGCCGGTCGGACCGCGCCGGTGAGCACGTTGAAGAAGGTCGTCTTGCCCGCGCCGTTCGGGCCGATGAGTGCCGTCACCATTCCGGCCGCGGCCGACAAGCTGACTGCGTCGTTGGCCACCAGATCGCCGAAGCGGACGGTGATGTCGGTGGCCCCAAGCGCCTCGACCCCGGCGGATCGCCGGATCCGGATTGCCGGCTCCTCCGGTTCGGGTGTTCCGGGCGGCGCCGCCGGCGCGGAGAACCGTGGCAGCCGGTGCCCGGTGTCCGAACGGGTCAGGCGCACGAGACTCACGCACAGCCGCCGACCTGCGCCGACGAACGCCGGTCGCTCGCAAGGCGGTCCAGCCGTTCGAGGACTTCGTCGAACTCACAGCCGAGCCCGAGCT
>JAICGL010000368.1 GCA_025923175.1 Acidimicrobiia bacterium | reverse complement strand
TGCTCTGCGCGGAGCGATCACCCTCGAGGCCGACACCCGCGACGAGGTCTCGGAGAAGACCCAGCGGCTGGTCAAGGAGATGCTGGCCCGCAACGACGTCCACCACGACGATCTGGTCAGCATCATCTTCACGGCTACCGATGACGTGACGAGCGAATTCCCGGCCGCCGCGGCCCGAGCCCTCGGGCTGGGTGACGTGCCGCTGCTCTGCGCCCGGGAGCTGGGGATCAGCCACGGCATGCCGCTGTGCGTCCGGGTGCTGATGCACCTCTATAGCGAGCGGCGCCGTGACGAGCTGCACCACGTCTATCTCGAAGGCGCCCGCGGCCTGCGGGACGACCTCCCCGAGTAAGTGAGTACGGTCGCCGTCGTCGGCACCGGCCTCATCGGCGGGTCGCTTGCTCTTGCCCTGCGCCGGGCCGGCCTGCGGGTCCGGGGCTACGACGCCGACGCCGAGCGGCTGGCCCGGGCGCTCGACCGGGGCGTGATCGACGAAGCTGCGTCGTCACTGGCTGACGCCTACGCCGGTGTCGATGTGGCGTTCGTGGCAGTCACGGTTTCCGCGGTGGCCGATGCCGTCACAGCCGCCCTCGACGCCGGGGTCGGCGCCGTTTCCGATGTCGGATCGGTGAAGGCGCCTGTCGTGCGGGCCGTGGAGGCACAAGCGGGCGGGGCCGCTTCCCGATTCGTCGGTGGCCATCCGATGGCCGGTTCGGCAGGAGAGGAGGGCATCGAAGGGGCCGATGCCGATCTCTTCGTGGGCGCCTCCTGGGTCCTCACGCCGACGGCCGGCACCGATCCCGGCGCCTTCACCGCCGTGCGCGACCTCGTTGCCGTCACCGGCGCCAGGATCATGGCCGTCGAGCCGGAACTGCACGACGAGCTGGTGGCCATCGTCAGCCACCTTCCGCACCTGGCGGCCAGCGCAGTCATGCACCTCGCGGCCGACGACGAAGCCAACCACGACACCATCTGGCGCCTGGCCGCCGGCAGCTTCCGGGCGATGACCCGGGTGTCGGGGCGCTCGTCCGGCATCTGGCCCGACATCTGTGTCGAGAACCAGGCCGCCATCCTGCACATCCTCGACCGCTATATGAAGGAGCTGGAGCGGGTCCGGGAGCTCGTCGTGACGGCGGAGCGGGCGCCACTGCTCGACTTCTTCGAGGTCGCCCGGGCCGAGGTCTCGAACCTGCCCGACCGGGCGGCCGGAGCCGGGCCCCTCGTGGAGCTGTCGATGCCGGTGCCGGACCGGCCCGGGGTGCTGGCCGAGGTCACAACGCTGGCGGGACGGCGCGCCGTCAACATCGTCGACCTCGACATCAGCCACGGCCCGACCGGCGGCGTCCTCGTGATGGTCGTACCCGCCGCCGGCGTCGACGCCCTCGTCGCCGGCCTCGACGCCCTCGGCTACCACACCACCCGCCGGGAGCTCGGGTGACGGCCCTCGGCGTTTCTGGTCCGACCGAGCTTCCGCCGGAGCTCTCGCTCACCGGGCCCCGCCCGCTGCGGGGCAGCATGCGGGTACCGGGC
Organism: Acidimicrobiia bacterium; assembly: GCA_025923175.1. GTDB lineage: Bacteria > Actinomycetota > Acidimicrobiia > IMCC26256 > BP-133 > BP-133. The sequence continues at coordinate 3,141 of JAICGL010000368.1, read as the reverse complement.
GACAAGTCAATCTCCCACCGTGCGCTGCTCTTCGCTGCCCTGGCGTCGGGCACCAGCCGGTTGTGGTGGCTCGCCGACGGCGACGACGTCGTCCGGTCGCGGGCCGCCATCGAGGCGCTCGGGGTCAAGGTGCGCGACGGGGCGGGGTCGCCGGGCGAAGCCGCTGTCGCCGGAGAGCGGGTCGGACCGGTCGTGATCGTCCGGGGTGGCGGCTTCGACGGCCTGAGCGAGCCCGAGGCGGTCATCGACTGCGGCAACTCCGGCACTTCGATCCGGCTGCTGACCGGGATCCTGGCCGGGCGGGCGTTCCACTCCGTGCTGACCGGCGACTCGTCGATCGCCCGCCGGCCGATGGGCCGCGTGGTCGACCCGCTCCGGCTGATGGGGGCGCGGATCGACGGGCGCGACGGCGGCCGGCTGGCGCCGCTGTCGATCCGGGGCGGAGACCTCCGGGGGATGGGCCACGAACTGCCGGTGGCCAGCGCCCAGGTCAAGACGGCGCTGCTGCTGGCCGGCCTCCAGGCCTCCGGCGCCACCGAGGTGACCGAGCCGGCCCTGTCCCGCGACCACACGGAACGGCTCCTGCCGGCCATGGGCGCGACCCTCGAGGCGATTCCCGGCGGCGTGCGGGTGGAGCCCGCCGGCGCGCTCGCCCCCATCGAACTGGCCATCCCCGGCGACCCGTCGGCTGCCGCGTTCTTCGTCGTCGGAGCCTGCATCACCCCGGGCTCCGACCTCGTCGTCACCGACGTCTGCCTCAACCCGACCCGCATCGGCTTCGTCGACGTGCTCCAGAGGATGGGCGCCGCGGTCGAGGTCGTGGTGAAGGAGGAGCGGGGCGGCGAGCCGGTGGGTGAGATCCGGGCGGCCTACGGGCCGTTACAGGCGACGACCATGGCGGGCGACGAGATCCCCCGCGTGATCGACGAGATTCCGGCGCTGGCGGTGGCGGCCGCGTTTGCCGCCGGCGCGACCGAGGTGGCCGACGCCGCCGAGCTGCGGGTGAAGGAGTCCGACCGGATCGGCACCGTCGCCCAGGAGCTGTCCCAGCTCGGCATCGCCGTCGAGGCGAAGCCCGACGGTCTCGTCATCACCGGCGGAGCACCGCACGGCGGACTGCTGAAGAGTCACGGCGACCACCGGATCGCGATGGCGGCGGCCATCGCCGCCAACGCCTGCGAGGGGGAGTCCACCGTGCGGGGCTGGCGGGCGGTCGCCTCGTCGTATCCCGGCTTCGCCGCCGACCTGGCCTCGGTGACCGGATGAACGGCCATGCGAGGCGCCGGCGGTGGGCTTCGTGACCTCGCCGAAGAACCCTGTTGTGGCGATCGACGGGCCGGCCGGGTCGGGAAAGTCGACGGTCGCCCGCAAGGTGGCCGAGGCGCTCGGGCTTCCCGCGCTCGACACCGGAGCGATGTACCGGGCGTTGACCTGGGCCGTGCTCGACGAGGGGATCGATCCAGCCGACGCTGCGGCGGTGACCGCCCTGGCCGAGCGGCTCGAACTCGACGTCGGGCCGCCCGTCCTGGTCGGTGGACGGGACGTGAACGACGCGATCCGCACCGCTGACGTGTCTGCGGCCGTCTCTGTGGTGGCCGCTGTTCCCGAGGCCAGGGTCATCCTGGTGCGGGCCCAGCGGGAATGGATCGCCGTCCATAGCGGCGGCGTGGTCGAAGGCCGCGACATCGGCACGGTCGTGGCACCGGACGCGCTCCTCAAGATCTACCTGGTCGCCAGCGAGGAGGAGCGGGCCCGCCGCCGCCAGGAGCAGGATGGGGCGACCGAGGCGTCGGGTGATCTCGACGCCACGAAGGCCGCCATCCGCCGCCGCGACGCCATCGACTCCGGCAGGGCAGCGTCCCCGCTGGCAGCCGCCGAGGACGCCGTCGTCCTCGACACAACCGGTGTCTCTGTGGAGGGCGTCGTGGAGGAGGTACTCCGCCGATACCGTGCCGCCCTGGAAGCAGCGCAGCGGACATGACCGACCAGACGCTTCCGCCCGACGCCACGCCGCGGACGGCGGCGCCCCTGCCTCGCCCGCCCCGGCGCTGGGAACTGCTCCTCTACGGGTTCGTGCGGGCGACGCTCGCCGGGCTGTGCAAGCTCTTGTGGCGGATCGAGGTTGTGCATCCCGAGCGGGTGCCCGCGCAGGGGCCCTGCATCCTGGCGCCGTCGCACCGGTCGTATCTCGACACGCCGTTCCTGGCCTGTGTGACGAAGCGGCGGATCCGGTTCATGGGCAAGGTGGAGATGTGGAAGTACGCCTTGCCGGGCAGGTTCTTCACCGCCCTCGGCGGCATTCCCGTCGACCGGGCTGCGGCCGACCGTGCCGCCTTGCGGGCGGCACAGGCCGCGCTCGAAGGTGGCGAGCCTCTGGGGATGTTTCCCGAGGGCACCAGGCGGTCGGGGCCGGTGGTGGAGGACCTGCAGAATGGCGTGGCGTTCCTGGCCGCCCGCCTGGGTGTGCCGATCGTGCCGATCGGAATCGGGGGGAGCGAGACGATCCTGGGCCGGGATCGGAAGATGCCGAGGTTCAATCGAGTGGTGGTCACCGTCGGGCAGCCCATCCACCCTCCGGTTCGCGAGCCCGGCGCCAGCGTCCGCCGGAAGGACGTCGCCGCCCTGACCGAGGAACTGCGAGACGCTGTCCAGGGTCTTTTCGACGAGGCGGAGCGATCGGCTCTGGCACGATAAAGGGAGACCTGTTATTATCCGACCAGACGGTCGGTTAATTCGGGAGAGCGCGATGACACGCAGTGATGGCCTGGTAATCCCGGAGGGCGGCTTCCAACCCGCACCGGTGATCCCGCAGCCCAACATCTTCCCGATGGAGTGGCGCGTCGACAGCCAGAAGCTCACCGAGATCTACGAGCGGTCGAAGGTTCAGACCTGGAATCCTTCGGACCTGCCGTGGGACGACCTCGACCCGAACGAGTTCACTCCCGAGCAGCGCATCGGAATGATGTACTGGTTCTCCGTCCTGGCCAACTTTGACGCGTCGGGCCCGCCGGTGTTCGCGCAGGCGATGGTGCACGCCTACGAGCACCACGAGGAGGACCCCGTCCGGAAGTGCTTCTTCTCGATCACCCGCGACGAGGTGAACCACGAGGAGGCCTGCGGGCGGGCGATCCAGCGGCTGGT
>JAICGL010000367.1 GCA_025923175.1 Acidimicrobiia bacterium | reverse complement strand
GTGCAGCCCGGCGACGCCGACGTCGGTCAATCGGGCCGGTGGCCAGCCGAGGGCGCTGAGGGTGGCGGCTGCCTCCTCCGCCACCGGGAGGTCGGCGGTGCCGGCGCAGGCGATGACGGCGTCGCCCGTCCGCCGAGGCCGGGGCTTCCAGACCCCAAGGCGGGCGACGGGGTCGTAGGTGCCGCCCGGCGTCTGGGCGAGGGCGACGGCGGCGGTGCCCTCGTCGGCCCGGGTGAGCAGCACCGGGCCGGAGGTGGGCCCGTGGACCAACTCGGCCACGATGGCCGCGCACTGGGCGGCCGTCTTGCCCGGGGCGTAGACCGCCTCGGGGAATCCCTGGCGGAGCGGGCGGTGGTGGTCGACCCGGGCGAAGCCGAGGTCGGCGAAGGGGAGGGAGCGGAGGCGGTCGAGGGCCGCCGAGGGCGTGGTGGCGCCGCCGGCGACATCTTCGAGCAGTTCCCGCAGGCTGGGGTCGATCATGACGTCCAATAGGATGGCCTGCCATGTCACCCCCCGCCCATTCGCCGCGCGGCCCGAGGACCTCGGCGGCTCCGCCGCGGGTCGCCTTCCTCGGCCCGTCGGGAACCTTTACGGAGCAGGCGCTCCTTTCCCAGCCCGATCTCGCGGCGGCGGAGTCCGTCCCGATGCGCTCGATCGCGGAGACGATTTTCGAAGTCGACTCGGGACGGGCGGAGCTGGGCGTGGTGCCGATCGAGAACGCCATCGAAGGGTCGGTGAACGAGACGCTCGACACCCTGGCCTTCGAGGCGTCGGAGCATCTCTTCATCCAGCGGGAGATCGTCGTGCCCGTCGACCTCAACCTCTGCGTCAAGCCGGGCACGAAGCTGTCGGACGTGAAGGCCGTCGTCTCGATCCCCCACGCCAGCGCACAGTGCCGTGACTGGCTGGCCACGAAGCTGCCCGGGGTCGAGGTGCACGCCTCCAACTCGACGGCCGAAGCGGCCCGCGACGTCGCCCGCTCCAGGGCCTCCGGTCGGGCGGCCATCGCGCCGTCACTGGCCGCCAAGCTGTACGGCCTCGAGGTGCTGGCGGCCGGGATCCACGACCATCCCGACAACTCGACCCGGTTCGTTCTGATCGGCCACGGCATCGCGGCCCGGACCGGGCACGACAAGAGCACCATGGTCGTGTTCCAGACCCACCAGGACCGGCCCGGCGGGCTCCTCACGATCCTGCAGGAGTTCAATGCCCGGGGGATCAACCTCACCAAGCTCGAATCCCGGCCCACCAAGCGGGAGCTCGGCAGCTACTGCTTCTTCATCGACTTCGAAGGCCACCTCTCCGATGAGCTGGTGGCCGACGTGCTGCGGAGCCTGGGCGCCAAGCACGAGGTGCGCTTCCTCGGCTCCTACGCCGCGGCCGGGCGGGAGGCGGGCGCCCGGCGACAAGCGGCCGGAAAGGCCTGGCGCGAGGCCTCACGCTGGGTCGACGGCCTCCGGGCCCGGGTGCAGTTGCCATGATCGACGTCCGCCGGTTGCGGTCGGAGCCTGAGTACCGGGCGGGGATCGAGCGCAAGCGCGTCGCCCCCGGCCTGATCGACGAGGTGCTGGCGGCCGACGAGGCCCGCCGGGCGATGCTGGGCGAGGTCGAGGAACTGCGGGCCCGCCAGAATGCCGCCTCCAAGGAGATCGGCCGGGCCGCTCCCGACGAGCGACCGGCCAAGATCGCCGCCGCGGCGGCGCTGAAGGACGACCTGGCGGCCAAGGAGCCGTTGCTGGCCGAGGCCGAGGCGCGCTTCAACGAGCTGGTGGTCCGGGTGCCCAACCCGGCGCACCCGTCGGTGCCCGATGGGGGCGAGGAGGACTACGAGGTCCTCCGCTCGGTCGGCGACCCGCCGGCTGCTCCGGCAGCGGGCCTCGACCACGCCGAGTTCGGCGAGCGGATGGGCTTCGTCGACACCGAGCGGGCCGCCCGTATGAGCGGGAGCCGCTTCGCCTACCTGATGGGCGAGGCCGTGCTGGTCGAGATGGCGCTGATCCAGTGGGTGATGGGCAAGCTGGTCGCCGAGGGCTTCACCCCGGTCGTGCCGCCGGTGCTCGTGCGCGAGTCGATGATGGAGGCGGCGGGTTTCTTCCCCACCGACCGCAGTCAGGTCTATGAGGTCGACGGCGGTGAGCTGTTCCTGGTCGGCACCTCGGAGGTGCCCCTGGCGGGGATCCACCTCGGGGAGACCCTCGACGAGGCGGCGCTGCCGAAGCGCTACGCCGGGTTCTCGTCGTGCTTCCGGCGGGAGGCGGGCACCTACGGCAAGGACACGCGGGGCATCTTCCGGGTCCACCAGTTCGACAAGGTGGAGATGTTCAGTTACGCCCATCCCGACACGAGCTGGGACGAGCACGAGGCCATGCTCGCCATCGAGGAGTCGATCGTCGGCGGGCTCGGCCTGCCCTACCGAGTCATCGCCGTCGCCGCCGGTGACCTCGGCGCCCCGGCGGTCAAGAAGTACGACATCGAGGTGTGGCTGCCGTCGGAGGGCCGCTACCGGGAGCTGACGTCCTGCTCCAACTACACCGACTACTCCGCCCGCCGGCTCGGCGCCCGGATGAAGGGGGAGGGCGGGTCGTCGCTGGTGCACACGCTGAATGGCACCGCCTGCGCCGTCGGCCGGACGCTGCTGTTCCTCTTCGAGCACTACCAGGACTCCGGCGGCGCCCTCGCTGTCCCCGACGTCCTGCGGCCCTTCACGGGCTTCGAGCGCGTCGAGCGTCGAATTACCGATTAAAGGTTCGTCCCCTTCGTGCCGATGTGTTCCTTCGAACGCGTCGGCTGCGAACCGGGAGGGACTTTCATGCTCGCCACGCCTCTGCTTCTCGCCTTTGCCCTCGGCCTGCTCATCCCGGTCGGCAGCCGCATCGGCGGACGGGGTGAAGGCGGCACCTTCCTCGCCGTGACCCTCACGGTCCTCGCCGTGATCGCCAGCCTCGCCGTCGTCGGCTGAGCCAGCGCCGCGGACCCGCCAGCATGGCCGGGGTTTCTCCTCCGGATCGGGCTCCTAGACCCCACTTTCAGTGTCACACCCAGCCGTTAATGTGAACGTGCCCCGAGTGGGGTGAACGCAGGGCTGGGAATCCGTGGGCTGGGGAAGCCGGGGAGCCCACTCGAATGCTCAGGGATATGTGGTGAAGCGTGTCCCGGCCGGCTCGTACGACTGGCTTTACATCCTCAAGGCGGATGGCAAGGAGTATTTGCTGAAAGAATGTCTTTCGGGTCGGCGATCCGTCAGTCCACAGCCGATCCACCTGCTCGGAGCGGTGGCAGAGTCCGGTCGAATGCAGCTGCCTTGAAAGCAGCCGGTCCTCCGGGACCCGGGGGTTCGAATCCCTCCCGCTCCGCGGACGTCGCCCAAGGCCCATATCGGACATAGCGCCCTGAAAGCAGGAACCGGTCGCCGTCAGGCGAACCTGGAGGTACTGGGCCGCAGTGCCGTGAAGCGCGAGGGGGACCGTGGGGGCGATCCGGCACCGTGAACTGATCCGTGTGTTGTCGGTCGTCGTCGCGCTCGACATGACGATCGGCGTCGTGGCGCTGGTCGTGCGGAGCGGGGACCAGTCGAAGATCACGACGCAGTACGCCGGCTCGACCGGGATCCCCCTCGACACGAAGAACGGGAGCGTCCTGGCCGGCGGGAGCTTCAACAGCCGGCGCAACTCGGGCAACTCCTCGGCTACGGCCGCCCCGGCGACTTCGGCGACGACCGCACCGGTTGCGACTCCGACCAGTGAGGCGCCGCCGCCAACCTCCGGGCCGGTGGCCACCACCCCGTCGACGGCCGCCCCGACCACGGCCACCACGCGGAAGCCTCCCGCGACGACGGCGACGACCAGGGCCGCCGGGAAGAGCACCTCGTCGACCGGCCGGCCCGTCGCGGCCCCACCGGTGACGACGGCCACCGGGCCGAACGGCACGGTCAAGAACGGCGGCAAGCTGGGCGACCCGGCCGGCGACACCTTCGTCGACGGCACGCAGGATCCCATCAAGGAAGGGCGGGCCGACATCGTCCGGTCCCGGGCCGTCTACGAGCCCGACCGCATCACCTTCGTCGTGCAGGTCGACGAGCCCAGCGACCCGAGCAAGGACGAGCGCTGGGCGAGCGACAGCACGTTCGCCAGGTGGGAGATCGACACCAACGGCGACGGCACGGCGGACTTCGACGTTCAGTACTACATCGCCCAAGGGACCTACGGCGGAGCGGTGTCCAAGCCCGGGGCGACCCAACCGGAGATCGTCTGCGAGGTCGGCACCGCCACCTACGGGCCCGAGGGTTACTCGGTGACCATTCCAGCGCACTGCCTGGGCGACCCTGCGACGTTCCAGTACCGGGTCACGATGTACTACGACACCAACCCGACGGACGAGAACGCCGACGTCGTTTCCGACGTGGCGCCCAACGGCGGCCTGTCGGTCCCCATCAGCCGCGGGGCCTAGTGCCCCGACTGGCAACGTTCGGCGGGTTCAGGCCGGCCAGAATCGCCCCTGGCTTCGTCCTCCTCCTCGCCGTAGGGCGGCTACGCCTCGTCGTCGATCCTCGCCAGGAACGATTCTGCCTCGCCCTGACCCTCGCCAACGTCACCGGCCGGGGCACTTCTTCACAGGCAACTCCAAGAGTTATCGGAGGCGCCGCTGAGTCAGCGGCCCGATCCTTTCGAGTGACATCCC
>JAICGL010000366.1 GCA_025923175.1 Acidimicrobiia bacterium | reverse complement strand
GTCGGACGGGTCGCCCCGCAGGACGGCGAAGTCGGCGTAGGCCCGACCGGGGATCTTGTAGCGCCGCGTGATCTCGGCCTCGTCGACCCGGAGCATCTCGGAGACGCCCTTGACCGGGTAGAGGACATAGACCTCCGGGTCGCGCACCAGCTGGTAGAGGTCGCGGTCACCGGAGACGATCGCCACCCGGGTGCCGGGGCGGGCGGCGTCCCGCTCGGCCAGGGTGCCGATGACGTCCTCCGCCTCGCAGGAGTCGAGGCCGACGACGGGGACGCCGAGGCCTTCCAGGAGCTTGAAGACGAAGACGGATTGGCGGCCCACGTCGTCGTCGGCGGCGCTTTGCTCAGCGGTGGCGACGCCGGCCACCCGGGCCGCCTTGTACTCAGGGACCAGTTCCACCCGCCACGCCGGGCGCCAGTCCTCGTCGACGGCGCAGGCCAGCCGGGCCGGGTCGTGGTCGTTCACGAGCCGGGCCAACATGTTGAGGAACCCGTGCGCTGCGTTGATCGGCTTGCCATCGGGCGAACGCACCGAGTCGGGCGTGGAGAAGAAGGCCCGGTAGAGAAGGCTCGACGCGTCGACGAGGAGTGTGAGCTTCTGCGCCGAGGCGGGCGTGGTCACCGCCCGGCCTTGCCGATGGCAGTCAGCGCGCGATCGAGGTCGGCGTCGTCGACGTCCTTGTGGGTCACCAGGCGGACGGTCATCTGGTCGATCGTCCCGCCACGGATTCCGTCCGCGGCGAGGTCTTCGAGGAACGAGGCGGGCAGGGCGGCGGCCGAGGCGCAGACGATGTTGGTCTGCACCCGGTCGGGGTCGGCCGAGCCGGGGAAGCGCTCGGCCAGGGCCTCGGCCAGACGGCGGGCACGGGCGTGGTCCTCGGCCAGACGGTCGATCATCTCGGTCAGGGACACGACCCCGGCGGCGGCGATGACCCCGGCCTGGCGCATGCCGCCGCCCAGGCGGGCCCGCTCCAGGCGGGCAGCGGCGATGAGGTCGGCCGGGCCGGCCAGCATCGACCCGACAGGGGCCGAGAGGCCCTTGGAGAGGCAGAACATGACGGTGTCGACGGGGGCGGCCAGCGCGGCGGCGTCGACGCCGAGCGCTACGGCGGCGTTGAAGATCCGGGCACCATCGCAGTGGACCGGAAGGCCGTGGCGGCGGGCGGCGCCGGCCACCGCCTCCACCTGGGCGACCGGCCACGGCACGCCCCCGGCCGGCATGTGGGTGTTCTCGATGGCCACGAGGCTGAGCGGCGGCAGGTGGTGGGCGGGGCCCTCGGCGGCGGCGTCGACGGCCGCCGGCTCGAAGGTGCCGTCCCGGTCGTGGAGTGGCCGGATCTGGACGCCGGCGTTCATCGCTGCGGCGGCCGCCTCGTACTGGCGGATGTGAGCCCGGGCGGCGCAGAGCACCTCGGTCCCCCGCTTGGCCAGGAGGCGCAGGGCGATCTGGTTGCCCATCGTCCCGGAGGGGACATAGACGGCCGCCTCCTTGCCCACCCTGGCGGCGGCCAGCTCCTCCAGGCGGTTGACCGTCGGGTCCTCGCCGTAGACGTCGTCGCCGACCTCGGCGTCGGCCATGGCCCGGCGCATCGCCGGCGTGGGAGTGGTGACCGTGTCGGAGCGCAGGTCGACCCGCCCGTCGGGAGACGGCATGGCGGGCCCCTCTACTCCTTGAACGGCGGGCTCAGCCGGCTCGAGTCGACCGGCCGGATCAGCCCTTCCTGGACCACGGAGACGGCCAACGCCCCGTCCCGGCGGAAGATGCCACCCATGGCCAGGCCCCGGCCGCCCGATGCCGCAGGGCTGGCCTGGTTGTACAGGAGCCACTCGTCGGCCCGGAACGGGCGGTGGAACCACATGGCGTGGTCGAGGCTGGCCATCATGATGTCGTCGTGGAAGTAGGACCGGCCGTGGGGCACGAGCGCCGAGCCGAGCAGCGTGTAGTCGGAGGCGTAGGCGACGACACAGGTGTGGAGGACGGGATCGTCGGGCAGCGTTCCGTCGGCCCGGATCCACACGAGCTGGCGGCCGGTCGGTTCGACCGGCCGGTCCCACGGGGGGCCGTCGACGTAGCGGATGTCGATCGGCTGCTTGGCCCAGAGCCGACCGGGGATCGGGGGTTCGAGGTCGGCGGCCGCCGGCAGCGTCTCGGGGTCGGGAGCATCCGGCATCGGGTACCGATGGTCGAAGCCGGTCTCGTCAACGTGGAATGAGGCCTGCAGGTTGAAGATCGCCTCACCGTGCTGGATGGCGACAACGCGGCGGGTGGTGAACGACTTCCCGTCCCGGATGCGGTCGACCTCGTACACGATCGGGATGGACGGGTCGCCCGGACGCAGGAAGTAGGCATGGAGCGAGTGGACGGGCCGGCCCTCGACCGTGCGCCCGGCCGCAACCAGCGCCTGACCGGCCACCTGACCCCCGAAGACCCGGGGCCGATCGTCCTTCCAGCTCACACCTCGAAAGAGGTTGACCTCCAGCTGCTCGAGGTCGAGCAGCGCAATCAGTTCTTCGAGGGCGCCCATCGGGTGGTGATGCTAGGCGTCAGCGGTGTTCGAGCATCCAAACGGTCTTGCTCTCGGCCACGAGGAGGAGGTCGCAGCTGCCGTGGGGGAAGAACGATCCGCCTTCCCGGTTGTCGGGCGGCATGACGTGGCGGACGACGGGATTGGAGATCAGAGCCGCAAGGTCATGGGGGTTGCCCCGGTTCTCGTACACGTCGAGCTTGCCGTGGCTCGAGACGGCCAGCGTCCGCTGGTCGACGGAGAGCGCCGCGACCGACAGCCGCTCGCCCGCCGGCAGCGTGCCGACGTAGGAGGGGACGTTGACCACCGATTCCACCAACGGGCCGTCGAAGCGGTACACCCGGCTGGGCTCGGTCTTGGTCACCAGGACCAAGTCACCGTCGAAGACGAACATCGTCTCGCTGTTGGCCTGCGCGTCCGGATACTTCCACTCGTACGTTCCGATCAGGTTCGCCTCCGCCGGTGGCGGCGACGGCGGTGGTGGCGGCGGGGCCGTCGTCGATGATGTCGCCGTAGAAGAAGCCGCCGTCGTTGATGTCGTCGAAGGCGAGGCCGCCGTCGTGGGCGAGGCCGCCGTCGTCGGCGGGGTCGATGTCGGCGAGGTCGCCAGCGGGGCAGTCCTCACCGGCGGCGGCGCCTGCGGCTCCTCGGGGTCGCTCTCCTCGAACTGGTAGATCCACCGGTTCCCGGTCCAGCCGTTGCCGACGTTTTCCAAAACCCAGAGATGGCCGGTCCCTGGCGCCGGGCCGGGCGTCCAGGCCATGTCCTCCCAGTCGCGGTTGGACAGGCCCCGCGCCGAGTACTCCCGCGCCTGCGCACTGCCGTCCTTCTTCGGTTTGATGGCATACAGGGAGGCCGGGCGGCCGCTGTCGCGGATACCCCAGCCCCAGCCGGGATGGGTTGGGCTGGCGACGAACGCCGACATTTCGCCGAGCCCGTCCCTGAGCTGGGCCATCGGCTCGACGGGGGCCCAGTTGGGGGGGCAGGCCGGCGGACCCGACGGCCCCGGCGGCGGCGCTGTGGTCGGCGTCGTCGGAGCGGTGGGCGGCGGTGTCGGCCGAGGAGCCGTGGTCGGCGGCGCGGGCGTTGTCGGTGCCGGCGTAGGCGCCGCCGGGGTGTCGATGACGAGCTGCGGGCTGTGGTCCGACTCCCGGGAACCGAACACGACGGCGTCGATACTGTCGGCTACCGCGACCAGCTCGACGTCGCCGGGTCCAGTGACGAAGCGGGTCACATCCCATTCGGCCCACGTGCCCTCGTACAGCGGTCCGGACTCGACCGGGTTCCCGGAGATTTGCGTCGGCCGGCTGTCCCATGTGACCGCCGCCTCGTTCAGGGGACCGTCATAGCGGCGGATGCCAGGACCGTTGGTCGTCGGGTTGAGAACCCACAGGCGCAGCCGCGCCCGTCCGGTGGCACCGGCCGGGACCCGGAAGCGGAGGTAGGAGTCCATCCGCGGTCTGCCGTGCACCTGGAGCGCCTCGCCACGACCGAAATTGTCGTCTGGCCGGCCGACCGACACGGTGGCGTCGGCCTCCGGATGAAGCGTGATTGCCGAGACGGCGGCGGCGCCGATGGCCGGCCCGTCAGGGTTCGCAGCCGCGGCTTCGAGACCGGTCGCCACCAGTATCAGGATCGCCGGCAATGCGAAATGAGCAGGCTTGAGCCTGCGACGCGACGAGCGCCCAGCCCATAGGGGCAGAGCACGATGAGGTCGTTCCACCCGAATCTCCCCAGCTCTAGGTGCACGACATACAAAACGGTCAAAAACCGCTTTTGGGGTATTTAGTTCGACACGGGCGAAACGGAACCCTTCTTCGACGTTAGGCGTGCCTTATCCGAAGAAGACGCTGGCGGCGTCGTAGAGGCGGCGGTCGACGGTCTTGAGCTCCCGGATGGCGTCGGCCAGGGGGACCCGGATGATGTCGGCGCCCTTGAGGGCCACCATCGTGCCGAAGTCGTTCTGGTGGACGGCGTCGATGGCCTCGATCCCGAACCGGGTGGCGAGCACCCGGTCGTAGGCGGTGGGGGTGCCTCCCCGCTGGATGTGCCCCAGGATCGTCACCCGGGTCTCGAAGCCGGTGCGCTCCTCGATCTCGTTCTGGAGGATCGTGCCGATGCCCCCCAGGCGGACGTGGCCGAACTGGTCGACCTCGGCGTCCT
>JAICGL010000365.1 GCA_025923175.1 Acidimicrobiia bacterium | reverse complement strand
TCTCATGGCCGGAGAGCTTCGCAGACGGCCTGCCGGCCCGAGGCAATCGCCGTCAGGTTTCGTCGGTCGGCTGGCGCGTCAGCAGCACGACCTCGCGCTCGAAGTCGGTGAGGTCCTCGAAGCCCTTGTAGACCGAGGCGAACCGCAGGTAGGTGACCGGGTCGAGGGCGCGCAGCCCGTCGAGGACGGCCTTGCCGACGACCTCGCTCCCCACCTCGGGGCCCAACTCCCGGACCTCGTCCTCGACTCCTGCGGCCAGGGCGACGAGGTCGTCCTCGCTGATGGGGCGGTTCTTCGCCGCGCGCCGGATGCCGTCGAGGATCTTCGTGCGGTCGAACGGTTCCCGGACGCCGGACCGCTTGACCACGAACAGCTGCAGCTCTTCCACCCGCTCGAAGGTGGTGTAGCGACGCCCGCAGGCCAGGCACTCCCGGCGCCGGCGGGTGGCCGCGCCGGCGTCAGCCATCCGGGAATCGATGACCTTGTCGTCCATCGACTGGCAGTACGGGCAGCGCACGGCGCCACCGTATCGGTCTGCGTTTCCGTCGTCGTCCACAAACGTATGTTTGCACCGAACGGCCATTCGTGCTACCGTCTCGAAAACCGAGGAGCGAACGGAGGCCGTCCCGATGAAGGACCTCACCCCCCGGCAGCGCCAGATCCTCGAGTTCGTCGACGAGGAGGCCCGTCGCCGGGGTTATCCCCCGAGCGTCCGGGAGATCGGCAAGGCGGTCGGGCTCACGTCCACGTCAACGGTGCACGCTCACCTGAGCGCCCTGGTGGCCAAGGGCTACCTCCAGCGCGACCCCACGAAGCCGCGGGCGCTCAACGTGCAGTTCGAGCCGTCGTCGGGCTCCAACCTCGAGCGCAGGCCCGTCAGACACGTCCCCCTCGTCGGTGACGTCGCCGCCGGTACCGGCGTCCTCGCCGCCGAGAACGTCGAAGAGGTCCTCCCGCTCCCGGCCGACTACACCGGTGAAGGCACCGTCTTCATGCTGCGGGTCCGGGGCGAGTCAATGATCGATGCCGGCATCTTCGACGGCGACCACGTCATCGTCCGCCAGCAGCCCACCGCCGAGAAGGGCGACATCGTCGTCGCCGGCATCCCCGGCGAAGAGGCAACGGTGAAGACCTTCTCCCGGAAGGGCGACAAGATCGTCCTGCGCCCGGCCAACGCCGCCATGACCGACCTCATCTTCCGCCCCGACGAGGTCCAGATCTACGGCAAGGTCGTCTCCCTGCTCCGCCGCTACTAGCCGTCATCACCCCTGTCCCGAACGGGCGCCGTTCTTTCGGCACATCGGCGCTCCTTCCAGGATGGAGGGTTCAGCGCATGCATGTTCCGAAGCACCGAGATACTGCGCGCCTAGCCACACATAGTGTGGTTGAGCGCGACTTATGTCCCGCAAGGCCGCTCGTAACGCCGGGAGCCGAGCGAGCGAGTGGGCCGCCCCCGGTTGCGGCCTCAAACGGCGGACCGAGCAATGCCTGCGCACGACCGGTCGTGTTCAGGGGTCTATGGGCCCTCTCGCACCACCGGTCGTGCTGAGGAACGGTGCGAATGCCTCTGCGCAGAGCCGATCAGGTTTGGACGGGTTCGCCTCGGAGGAAGGCGGACAGGGCGTTGGCGCAGCCTTCTACCGAGGCGCGGGTCACGTGCTCGCCGGCGGTGTGGGAGACCTCGGGGTTGCCGGGGCCGAAGTTCACCGCTGGGACGCCGTGGGCGGAGAAGCGGGCGACGTCGGTCCAGCCGAGCTTGCAGCGGACGGGGAGGTCCAGCAGGCCGGCGAACTCCGCCACCAGCGGGTGGTTCAGGTTGGGGTGCGCCGCCGGTGATACCGAGGTGAGCGCGATCTCGTCGGCGCCGTCGAGCAGCGCTCGCACCTCGGCTTCCGCTTCTTCGACGGTGAGCGCCGGCGCGTAGCGGCGGTTGACCTCGACGGTGCAGCGGTCCGGGACGACGTTGCCGGCTACGCCGCTGTGCACCGCGACGACCGACAGGGCCTGACGGAACCGGAGGCCGTCGACTTCCATCTCCTCGGGCTGATGACCGGCCAGCCGTTGCAGGACAGGGGCGGCCCGGTCGACTGCGTTGATTCCCTGCCATGGGCGGGCGGTGTGCGCCCGCTTGCCGTGGAAAGTCGCCGCGAGGCGGATGGATCCCTGGCAGCCCGCTTCGAGCCAGAGGTCGGTCGGCTCGAGGAGGACGGCGAAGTCGCCGGCCACGAGGTCGGGCCGGTCGGCGAAGAGCTTGCGCAGCCCGTTGTGCTCGTCGGCGATCTCCTCCGCCTCGTAGAAGACGAACGTGCAGTCGAAGCGGCTCTCGGCGGCGACCTCCTCGGCCAGGCGCAGGAGCACGGCGACGCCGCTCTTCATGTCGGCCGCGCCGAGCCCGTGGAGGACGTCGCCCTCGATGCGGGGAACGGCGTTGTTGTTGGCCGGCACGGTGTCGAGGTGCCCGGCCATGACGACGCGCCGCTCCCGCCCGAGGTTGGTGCGGGCGACGACGTTGTTCCCGACCCGCTCGACGTCGAGCCCGGGAATACGGCGAAGCCTCGTGTCGACTGCGCCGACCAAGGGCTCTTCGGCGAGGCTCACCGACGGTACGGCCACGAGAGCTGCCGTCAGCTCGAGGAGATCACCAACGGGGGCGGACGCCGCCGCGGCGACGACCTCGGCCAGTGCTGCGTCGGTCATGTGGCCAGGCCGTGGTCGCGCAGGATCTCGTTGAGGGCGAGCTTGTCGTGCATCTCGCCCTCTTCAAGGATCCGCAGGACCAGCACGCAGGACAGACCGAAGTCACCGCCCGGGAAGGACTTGACCCGTGTGGCGGGAACCGCAACCGCACGCTCGGGCACGACGCCTCGCGACAGCTCGTCGCCGGTCGCACTGTCGATCACCGGCGTCGAGGCGGTGAGCACGACACCCGCCCCGAGCTTGGCGCCGCGGCAGACGCGAGCACCTTCGACCACGATCGAACGGGAGCCGATGAAGGCATCATCCTCGATGATGACGGGGGCCGCCTGGGGCGGTTCGAGCACGCCGCCGACCCCGACACCGCCGGAGAGGTGCACGTTCTTGCCGACCTGGGCGCACGACCCGACGGTGGCCCAGGTGTCGACCATCGAACCCTCGTCGACGTAGGCGCCGATGTTCACGTACGAGGGCATCATCGTCACACCGGGGGCGAGATACGACCCCCACCGCGCCGACGCTCCCGGCACCACCCGCACCTTGGCAGCGGCGTAGTTGCGCTTGAGCGGGATGCGGTCGTGGTACTCGAACGGGCCGAGCTCGACCGTCTCGAGGCCGCGCAGGCGGAAGCAGAGGAGGATGGCCTCCTTCAGCCAGCCGTGGACGACAACTTGCCCGTCGACCACCTCGGCGACGCGGGCCTCACCGCGATCGAGGAGGTC
The DNA here is from genome assembly GCA_025923175.1 of Acidimicrobiia bacterium. GTDB lineage: Bacteria > Actinomycetota > Acidimicrobiia > IMCC26256 > BP-133 > BP-133. The sequence goes on along the minus strand of JAICGL010000365.1, from coordinate 1,274 downwards.
GATCGCTTCCTCGACCCGCTTTGCGATCTCGGGCGTCAGACCGTCGGGTTCGTTGCGGGCATGCCAGGCGGCGGTGATCTCGCCGGCGAGGTCTTCGAAACTCACGAGTTGGTCGCTCCCTTGGCGGCCCCCGTCCCCTGGGCGGTGGGCGTCATTGAATGGGACATGCGGTCGAAGGCGAGCTCGAGGCGCTCGAGGGGTTCGACCAAAGCCATGCGTACGTAATCGCGGCCGCCTTCGCCGTAGAGGTCGCCGGCGGCAACAAGGGTGCCGGTTTCAGCGAGGCGGGCGGTGACGGCCCATCCGTCCTCGACCGGATCCGCTGAGCGGAACCAGAGATAGAACGCCGATGGGCCGCCGGCATCGACCAAACCGGCTTCGGCCAGGCGGGAGCGGGCGTAGTTGCGCCGCTCGGCGTAGCGTTCCCGCTGTACAGCGACATGGGCGTCGTCGGCCCAGGCGACCGTGGCAGCGGCCTGGATCGGGCCGGGGACCATCATCCCGGAGTGGGTCCGCACCGAGGCGATGTACGAGACGAGGTCGCCGTCGCCGGCCAGGAACCCGCACCGGTAGCCGGCCATGTTCGACCGCTTCGACAGGGAGTGGACCGCCAGCACCCCGTCGACCCCGGCCTGCAGAGCGGTAGCGCCGGGGACGAACTTGCCGTCCTTGTCCCAGTTGAACTCCACGTAGCACTCGTCGCTGGCCACCACGATGCCCCGGGCCTGCGCCCACGAGACGGCCTCGCCGAGCGGGCCGGCTGCGCTCTGCGATCCGGTCGGATTGCCCGGCTCGTTGACCCACAGCAGCAAGGCGCGGGCGGCGTCCTCCTCGGAGATGGCCGACAGGTCGAGATGCCACCCCTCTCCCAGCGGGACGGGAACCGCCCGACAGCCGCCGAGCTGCGCACCCATGGCGTACGTCGGATATGAAACCGCCGGGTATAGCACCGTGTCGCGGGACGGGTCCTTCAGGCGCAAGAGATGGGGCAGCGACGCCACGAGCTCCTTGGTGCCGATGACGCTGACGACCTGGGCCGCATCGAGCGAGACGCCGAACGAGCGCTCCATCCACCCCGCCGCAGCCTCGCGCAATGCCGGCGCCCCGATGGCGCGGGGATACCCGAACGCTTCGGGCCCGGCCTTCGCCAGCGCCTCGACGACGATCTCCGGCACGGGGTCGTTGGGTGTCCCGACAGAGAGATCGACGATCCCCCCTGCCGCCTCCGCCGCCCGCTGCTTGAGCGCGTCGAGCCGGAAGTACGGGTAGATCGG
>JAICGL010000364.1 GCA_025923175.1 Acidimicrobiia bacterium | reverse complement strand
GAAGGGCGTGAGTTTCGGGGGCCCTTGAGCCGAGTGCCCGTCTCGAGCGGTGCTAGGCGCCGGCCGACACTTCCGGCCGGCTGACGTGGGGGGCAAGCTCCTCGTCGTCGTTCCACCCGGGGCCGGTGATGGGCTGCACGTCGCGGGCGTGAACGGGCTCGCCGCACTGGTCGCACACCATGCGGGGCTTGCTGCGCTCGCCGCAGCCTTTGTGGATCAACTCCATCGGAGGGGCCTCGCCTACACCGGCCCACTTGTCGCCCCACTCCATCAGCGAGACGAGGATCGGGTGCAACTCGAGCCCCTTGTCGGTCAGGCGGTACTCGTAGCGCTCGGGCCGCTCCTGGTAACGCCGGCGCTCCAGGATGCCGTGGCTCACCAGCGTCTGGAGCCGGGCGGTGAGGACGTTGCGGGCGATGCCGAGACGGCGCTGGAAGTCCTCGAAGCGTCGGACGCCGAGGAAGGCGTCGCGCAGCACGAGGAACGTCCACCACTCGCCCACGATCTCGAGGGCACCGGCGACCGAACAGTTCATCCCGGCGAAGCTTGTGCGACGCATATGTTCATCTTAGTGCGTTGCATGAAGCAATGGAGTGGCTATACTAAGTTGCATGACACAACTCGCTACTCCCGCCACCGAAGCCGGGAACGCTTCTGAATTCGAGGACCTGGGTCGGGATCTCCTGCCCGGCGTTCTCGGCATCGAGTTCGATTCGGTTGAAACCGGCGCCGTGACCAGCCGCTTGCAGGTCGAGCGGCAACACATGGCCCCCAACGGGTTCCTCCACGCCGCTTCCGTGATCGCCCTGGCCGACACATCGTGCGGCTACGGGTGCCAGGTCTCCCTACCCCAAGGGGCGAGCGGATTCACCACCGTCGAGCTCAAGTCCAACTTCATGGGAACGGCCAAGGTTGGCGACGTGCTGAGCTGCCGGGCCTGGCTGGTCCACGGCGGCCGGAGCACCCAGATCTGGGACGCCGAAGTGTCCGACGAGTCGGGACGCACGCTGGCGCTGTTCCGCTGCACTCAGATGGTGCTCTACCCGAAGCAGGCATCATGAAGCCCGGACGTCCCTGGGCCGAGGGCCCGCTGCTGCCACCGGGGTGGCGGCCCGACCGGGAAGAGCCCCGGGACAATTCCGGCGATCACGACTGGGTCGTGGTGAATCCGGCGGGCGGGGTGCGTCTGGCCGACGGCACCACGGTCGCCCTCCGGCCCCTGGGGCCGGGCGACGGAAAGATCCTGTCGGCGGGGTTCGATCGGCTGTCGGACCGCAGCCGGTACCGGCGCTTCCTCTCCCCCGTCCCGCGCCTCACCTCGTCGATGCTGGATTTCCTGACCTCCGTCGACGGGATCAACCACCGGGCCTGGGGCGCCCTGATCGACGAGCCGGCAGGGCCGGTGGGCGCCGGCGTGATCCGCTGGGTCCGGAGCCGCACGGATCCGGCGGTGGCCGACATGGCCGTCACCGTGATCGACGACTACCAGGGCCGGGGCCTCGGCGCCCTCCTGCAGGACGTCGCCATCGTCGACGCCTTCGCCTGCGGAATCGAGCGGTTCGAGGGCATCGTGCTCGGCGAGAACATCGCCTCCCGCCGCATGCTGGCCCGGGGCGGCGCCAGGCTGCGCTCCGAGGGCGACGGGATGATGGCCTTCACTCTCGAGCTGCGCCCGAGAATGGACCGCTTGCGCGGCTCGCCGATCTCGATCGTCGTCGCCACCCAGAACCGGCGGGCTGAGCTGACCGCCTAGCCTCCCCCGCCATGAACGAAGCGCAGGCGGGGTCGACGCCGGGCCCGATCGCGCTCGTGGGCAGCGGCGAGTTCCTTCCTGTCATGGAGGCGGCCGATGCCGCCCTGCTCGCCGGCCGTGCGCCGCGGGCCGTGTTCCTGCCGACGGCGTCCGCCCCGGAAGGGCCCGACCGGGTCGAGCACTGGCTGCGGCTCGGGACGGAGCACTACGACCGTCTCGGCGTCGAGCCCGTCCCGCTGGCGGTGCTCGACCGGCGCGACGCCGACGACCCCGCCAAGGCCGCGGCCGTGGCCGGTGCCGGTCTCGTCTACCTGTCGGGTGGGAACCCCGGCTACCTCGCCGACACCCTCCGGGGGACGGCGGTGCTCTCGGCTGTCCTAGCCGCCTGGCAGGCCGGAGCGGCCCTGGCCGGTTGCTCGGCAGGCGCCTGTGCCCTCACAGCGGTGGCCGGCGACACTCGGACCGGCGCCACCCGGCCGGGGTTGGCGGTCGTGCCGGACCTCGTCGTGCTCCCTCACTTCGACCGGATCGAGGAATGGCGCCCGGGGATCGTCGACCGCAGCTTGGCCGACCTGGCCCCTGGACAGATCCTGGTGGGGATCGACGAGGAGACGGTCCTCACCAGCACCGAGGGCGGCTGGCGGGTCGATGGGCGACAGAAGGTGTGGGTCGTCGAGGCCGACGGGCGGCGGGTACCTCACCCTGCCGGAGCCGTCCTGGCGCTGCCGGCGCCGGCCCAGGGGTACAACCCGGTCGCTCCTGGAAAATAGTTAACGGCAGATCCTCAAGTAGCGGGCGGTTTGGTCCGATCACCCTGATCGAGGCTATCCACACGTCTTTGGAGGACACTGCAATGGCCGACAACGAGCTCCTCACGCCTAGCGAGGTTGCCGTGATGTTCAAGGTCAACCCCAAGACCGTCACGCGCTGGGCGCGTGCGGGCAAGATCTCGGCAGTCCGCACCCTGGGCGGCCACCGCCGCTTCCGGGCGTCGGAAATCCGCCGCTTCCTCGCTCAGGTCGAAGAGCTCGGGGCGTAGTTGTTCCGGGGGAACCACCCCCCGGGACGACTCGAGCTTCTCAGCTAGCGGGAACCCGGCGTCCGCCGCGTGCGGGCTACGCGTCGGACCAGGAAGCGGAGTGACGGCTGCATCGGCCTCCCGGGCTGTACCGGACGGGATGACGGCGGCCGGCGATTCGCTTGCGTTGTTTCTCCCACGAATGCCGATTCTGCCCTATGTGGGCGTGAAGAGCGAGTGGGACGAAAAGTGCAAAAGCGGACACAACGGGCACTTTGTGTTGCGTTTGGTTTAAGAAAGAAGGAAGACGGCGGCCAGGCACCTGCGCCGCCGTTCTTTTTTGCCCTCTGAGCGCCTCGTAGGGTGTGAGCATGCCATTGGAACGGGAAGGCCTCAGCGAGGCCGCCGAGCTGCTCAACGGGATCCTCACCGAGGTTGGTGAACGGCCCAAGCCGCCGTTGCCGGACCATGAGGACACCTGGCTGCAGCAGGTGGCGGCCGTCACCGACGAGGTCGACCTCGACGTCGCAGGCTGGGTCTGCGTGGTGGCGGCGCTGACCATCTGGGGGCCACGCACCGACGCCGATCCCGCCGCGCTGGCCACCTACGTGGCCGAGACCGAGGGCGGCGACCATGGCGAGCTGACCAAGGCCTTCACGCCGGTGGTCGAGCGGTGGCACGCGCTCGAGGTCGTCGACGACGTCGGCCGGCTGACCAAGCTCGGCTGGTGGGGCCTGCCCGAGGCGTTCATCCGGGCCTGGAGCTGACGCTTCCGCTGGCGTCAAAGGCGCGCTTGCAGCTTGCGTGCGACCGTGGCCCACGCCGAGCTGAGCGGGTCGATGAGGCTGAAGTGTCCGCCGGCTTCAATCGTGAGGACAGTGACGTCGTCGCCTGCCGCTCGTGCCGCTTCGGCGTACGCCGTGGTCTGGGTTGCCGGCACGACGTCGTCGTCGATGGCATGGGCCAGGATCTGCGCGACGCCGATGGGGAGCCGGGCACGCGGCGACGCGTCGGCTAGGGCGACGTCGAGATCCCCGGCATCGCCGGCGTTGTCGAGGCCGGCCGCGAGCAGGCGGGCGACAGAGTTGCCCCCGGTGCGGGCGGTCAGAGCCTCCTCGAGGTCGGCGATCGTCGCCATCCCAACGACGAGTTCCGGATGCACCTCGCCCCTCCGGCCGCGGGCCGCCACCCACAGGGCGAGCTGGGCGCCGGCCGAGTGGCCGACGACGGCGACACGATCGAGATCGAGGTCGTAGACGGGAGCGAGGGGCACGAGGTGATCGGTGGCCCGGGCGGCATCTCCGCCGGTGGCCGGCCAACCGCCGCCCGCTCCGACCCGGCGGTACTCCACGTTCCAGGCGGCGATGCCCCTGTGGGCCAGGTCGCGGGCGAGGCCGTCCATGAGGTCGCGTTCCCAGGCGTGGTACCAGAAGCCGCCGTGGAACAGCACGGCCACCGGGTGGGGTCCGGCGCCGGCCGGGCACCAGAGGTCGCCGTCCTGGCTGAGGTCGGGGCCGTAGGCCAGCGTGTCGACGGGCTGGCCGTGGCGGCAGGCGAGATGAAGCAGCGCATGCCGGGCCGTGCCGGGACCCCGCCCGTACAGCACACGTGCCCCGGCCGCGACGATGCGGGTGGACTCCAGTTGAAGCCCCGCCTTGCGGAGGTTGCCGGGCTCGACCGCAACGACGGGCACGGCGGCAGCGGCCACGGCGCTGGCCAGGCCCGAGGCGTCGAATCCGTCGGGGCCCGGGGCGATGACAACGCCGGACTCGGCCGTCATCGACGGGTGCCCGCTGACCATGGCGCCGACGATGGCGGCCGGGTCACCGGGTCGCACGTCGACGTCGACTCCGATGTCCTTGCCCCACTCGCTGCACTGTGCCCCGTCGAGACCCGGGCCGGGGACGACCACGATGCGGAT
>JAICGL010000363.1 GCA_025923175.1 Acidimicrobiia bacterium | reverse complement strand
TGTCCTCGCCGTCACCATCGAGAAGGCCAGCAACCCGGCTCCGGCTCCGGCTCCGGCTCCGGCTCCGGCCACGTCCCCGGTCGTCGACAGCAACACCCTGAGCGCCGGTGGCGAACTCCCCCGCACCGGTGCCGGCGTGCAGTTCCTCGTGACCCTTGCTCTCACTCTCCTCGCCGCCGGTGTGACCCTGCGGGCGACCTTCACCCGGCGGATCCGTTCCGCCTCCTCCCCCGGCTGAGTCGGCGCCCAGCCGGGCGAGAACGGCGGAACGAGAAAGGGCCCCGGCGGAAGCCGGGGTCCTTTCCGTTGCTTCGGATTGCTTCAGGTGTGAGACGGCGTCCCCCGACCACGGCCGGCGTGGGTGAAGCCCACGCTTCGGAGGAGCCCGGCGGAGGCCGGGCGGGGTCGGCGGAGCCGACCAGCTACCCAGCCCGCATGTTGCGCTTGGCCCGCAGTGCCACGACCTCTTCGGCGACGTTGTTGGGGACGGGCTCGTACGACGCGAACTGCATCGTGTAGGCCGCCCGGCCCTGGGTCTTCGAACGGATGTCGGTGGCGTAGCCGAACATCTCGGCCAGGGGCACGAAGGCGGCGACCACCCGGGCGTTGCCCCGGAGGCTGATGCCCTCGACCCGGCCCCGCCGGCTGGACAGGTCGCCGACGACGTCGCCCAGGTAGTCCTCGGGGGTAACGACCTCGACGGACATGACCGGCTCGAGCAGGATCGGCTTGGCCTTGCGGATGGCCTCCTTGACGCCGATGGCGCCGGCCAGTTCGAAGGCCATCTGCGACGAGTCGACGTCGTGCGACGAACCGAAGACCAGCGACACCTTGAGGTCGATGACCGGGTAACCGGCCAGCGTGCCCTGGTTGAGGGCGCCCTGGATGCCGTGGTTCACGGCCGGGATGTACTCCTTGGGAATGACACCACCGGTGATCTTGTCGACGAACTCGTAGCCGTTACCCGGGTTGGGCTCGATGTCGAAGGTGACGTGGGCGTACTGACCGCGACCGCCGGACTGCTTGACGTGCTTGTAGTCGACCTTCTGCACGGCGGTGGTCACAGTCTCGCGGTAGGCGACCTCGGGGGCGCCGACGTTGGCCACGACCTTGAACTCCCGGCGCATGCGGTCGACCAGGATCTCGAGGTGCAGCTCGCCCATGCCGGAGATGACCGTCTGGTTCGTCTCCTTGTCGCTCTTCACCCGGAAGGTCGGGTCCTCCTCGGAGAGGGCGGCGAGGGCCTTGGACAGCTTGTCCTGGTCGTCCTTGCTGGCCGGCTCGACGGCCACCGAGATGACCGGCTCCGGGAACTCCATCTTCTCCAGGATGATGGGAGCGTCGATCGCCGAGAGCGTGTCGCCGGTGGAGGCGTCCTTCAGGCCGACGAAGGCGACGATGTCACCGGTCTTGATCTGGGTGACGTCCTCCCGGCTGTTGGCGTGCATCTTGAGGATGCGGCCCACCCGGTCCTTGCGGCCCTTCGTGGCGTTGAGGACGGAGTCACCGGAGTTCAGCGTGCCGGAGTACACCCGGACGTAGGACAGGCGGCCCACGAAGGGGTCGGTCTGGACCTTGAACATGACGCCCGAGAAGGGCTCGTTGTCGTCGGGCTGGCGGACGACGGGGTCGCCGGCGGGGGTCTCACCGTGGACCGCCGGGATGTCGGCCGGGGACGGGAGGAAGTCGACGATGGCGTCAAGCAGGGGCTGGACGCCCTTGTTCTTGAAAGCGGTGCCGCAGAAGACGGGGACGATCTTGCCCAGCACCACGCCCGTCCGCAGCCCGGAGAGGATCTGCTCGGTGGTGAGGTTGTCGTTCTCGAAGTAGTAGTCGAGCAGCTCCTCGGAGGTCTCGGCCACGGCCTCCACCAGGTGGTGGTGGGCGGTCTGGGCCCGCTCGAGGAGGTCGGCCGGGATCTCGGTGCGGGTGAAGTCGATGCCGTTGTTGGCACCGTCCCACACGAGGGCGGTCATGGTGATGAGGTCGACCACGCCCTGGAACCGGTCCTCTGCGCCGATCGGCAGCTGGACGGGGATGGCGGTGATGCCGAGGCGGGTGCCCAGCATGTCGAGGCAGCGGTCGAAGTCCGCGCCCACCCGGTCCATCTTGTTGACGAAGACGATCCGGGGCACGCCGTACTTGTCGGCCTGGCGCCAGACGGTCTCGGTCTGGGGCTCGACGCCGGCCACGGCGTCAAGAAGGGCGACCGCGCCGTCGAGGACCCGCAGCGAGCGCTCCACCTCGACGGTGAAGTCGACGTGACCGGGGGTGTCGATGAGCTGGATGGTGTGGCCCCGCCACTCGGTTGTCGTGGCGGCGGAGGTGATGGTGATCCCCCGCTCCTGCTCCTGCTCCATCCAGTCCATCGTGGCGGCGCCGTCGTGGACTTCGCCGATCTTGTGGCTGCGACCGGTGTAGAAGAGGATGCGCTCGGTCGTCGTCGTCTTTCCCGCGTCGATGTGCGCCATGATCCCGATGTTGCGGGTCTTGGCCAGGCGGGCGGCGGTCGTGCTCACTTCTGCTCCTTCAACGGTCGAGGTGGTGGGGCGGGGCGCGGATGACGCCCGGAAACTTCTCAGGGAAACAGCGAAAGCCAGAGAGGGGATCGACACCTCTCACCCCAGACTTGAGCGATTTGCCCCGCTCAACTTGCGCACAGACAACAACAGTGTGCGCAGGCGGGGTATTCCCCCGCTGCACTATTTGCGCCCATTTGTCCCTCTGTAAGCAAATTCTTGCCTAACGCAACTTTCTTCTGCTACCAAGCAGTTGTTCGCTGGGGGTCAGCAGCACTGGGCGCGTAACAGAGCGCACTGACGGACGCTTCCTTGTCGGCCGACACCCCGGCCTGGGGCCGGGGATCAAGGGGGGAGTGCATGCGCAGAGTGCTCACTGTGGTGGCCTGTGCGGCCCTGGTGGCGGGCTCGGGCGCGCCGGTCTGGGCCAATGACAAGGCCCAGTCAGGCGACCAACCGATCACTGCCCAGGGCAAGGGCAAGGGCGATCGCGGTGATAAGGGCGATCGGGACGGCAAGGGTGACCGGGGAGGCCGGGGCTACCGGGGCGACCGAGGAGACCGCGATGGTCGCGGCCACCGAGGGGGCCGCGACTACCGGAGCGGTCGTGGACATCGCCATCACCATGACCACGACGGGTACCGCTACCGTCGCCACCACCGCTACCACGACGACGACTACCGCTACTACCGTCACCACCGTCACCACCGCTACTACTACGGCGACCGGTACTACGACGGGTACTACGGCGACCCGTATTACGACGGCTACTACGGCGGCCGGCGGTACTACTACGACGACCGTTACTACTACGACCGTCACTACTACGACCGGTACTACTACGACCGCGACTACTGCTCCAGGGGACCCCGGTACGACAACCGGTGCGGCGACTGTGCCCAGCGCAGCGACAACAGGTGCGGCGACTGTAAGCAGACCGACACGCGTTGCGACCGGAACTCCACCCGGGAGCGCCAATGCGGCAGCGGCGACTGCTACAACCGCGAGTCCTCCACGAAACAGCAGTAGCCCAGTTTTCAACTGGAAGTCGCCCGAAGGGGGCGGCGAGGAGCGTCCTGCAGGTGCTCTTCGCCGTCCCCTTCTCGCGGCCAGTGGCGCCTGTCCCGGAAACTTCCGGGCTATTTGTCACTCAGTGTCGCTTTGATTGCGGAAGCTAACTACTTCTGGCACTCTCGAAAGTGTTCGCTGGGGGTCATTGCAGCAGGGCACAACGCGTTGACGAACACCTTTCCGGATTTGCGAACGCCCCGGTGCCAGGGGCAAGGAGGGTGTGCATGCGCAGGTTGGTAATACTCACGGCTGGGGCTGCGCTCGCGTTGGGCCTGGCCATTCCGGGCATGGCAGCGGCCACCGGCAAGACCACACGTTCATCGGAGAGCACGACGATCTCAGCGCAGAGCGTCTCGCTCGACACGGAGATCACCGCTCAGGGCAAGGGCAGGGGCAAGGGCCACGGCCACCACGGCAAGGGTGGTTACCGCCGCGGCTACCGCCACGGCTACAGCGACAGCCGTTACGGCCACGGGTTCTACCGCCGCGGCTACTACGGCGGCGGGAGCTGCTACGGCTGCTTCGGACACGGCAGTTACGCCGACCGCTACGGCTTCGGCTACCGCTGGCCGTTCTACGGCGGTGGCTACGGCTACGGCTACGGCTGGGGCGACCCGAGCAATTGGCAGTATGACTGCACCGCGTACCGCGGCCCGGACGGCAAGACCGTCCAGGACCCGCAGTGCAAGTACGACTCGAAGTGCGACTGCTACTACCACTCGTCGCAGCCGCCGCCTCAGGCCGGGTCGCAGCCTGCGCCCGACCAGGGTGGTGCACCGCCGGCGCCCGACCAGGGTGCGCCGCCGGCGCCTGACCAGGGGCAGCAGCCTCCCCCGCAGCAGGGTGGCGGAGGGGCGCCACGCCCGTACTGAGTTTCACCGAGTAGGGCCGAGGGAAGCGGCGGGGTTCGCCCCGCCGCTTTCCCTTTTCGCTGGGTGCCGCGTGGTTGGGTGCCGGTGATCAGGCGATGGCGCCGGCCGAGCGCAGCTTGGCGATCTCCGCGTCGGACAGTCCCCAGTCGGCCAGCGCCTCATCGGTATCGGCCCCCGGGGCGGAGGGCGGCCGCGAGATCTCCCCGGGGGTTCGGCTGAACCTCGGGGCCGGGGCC
>JAICGL010000362.1 GCA_025923175.1 Acidimicrobiia bacterium | reverse complement strand
GGCGCCATCGCCCTGGGCCATCCGCTTGGCTGTTCAGGCGCCCGGCTCCTGGCCACGCTCGTCCACCAGCTGAAGGACATGCCCGCCGGCACACGGGGCGCGGCCACGATGTGCATCGGCGTCGGCCAGGGCATTGCCACCCTGGTCGAGCGGGTCTGAAGAGCGGCTAGCTCTTCGCTCCGGCCCCAGCCTTCGCCGCGGAGGCCATCTCGGCCCGCATCACGGCGTGGCACCCACAGCTGCACTCGATCCGGGGCCGATGCTGGTTCTCGTCCTGCAGGACGTAGCAGCACCGCCCGTGATGCCCGGTTTCACACCACCCTGATGTCGTCCGCTTCATGCCCATTCCTGCATCCTGCCCGCCCAGCCCGGGCGGGTGGTGGATATCGGCGGGCTTCGGCGATCTACCCAGACCGGGACGTAAGCGAAGCAGCGCCGTGATGCAGACCTGTCGATTGGGTAATTCCCCTCTGACGATTGGGTAACTGTCGACTGACGCAACGCTGAACGACCCGGAGGCCACCGACCGTGAACAGCTACGGCATCGACGTGGACGCGGTCATCCGCCTGGTGGTGGCCGTGGCGCTCGGAGCGGCCATCGGCACCGAACGGGAACTGACCGGCCAGACGGCAGGCCTGCGGACCCACATCGCCGTCTGCGTCGGCGCTGCACTCTTCGGTGTGATCTCGACCCTCGGCTTCATGGAATTCGAGGATCTCGGGACGGGCGTCATCCGGGCGGACGTAACCCGTGTCGCTTCCAACGTCGCCGTCGGGATCGGCTTCCTCGGCGCCGGCATGATCATGAAACGCCACGGCGACATTGCCAACCTCACCACTGCGGCCAGCATCTGGACGGTGGCAGCCATCGGGCTGACCGCCGGTGTCGGGGACATCGGCACCGCGGCCGTCGCCGCGGTCCTCACCCTCGGCTACCTCATCGCGCTGCGCCCGGCCCGCCGCTGGCTCGAGGAAGTGGCGGCCGCCGACAACTGCGTCGTGGCCGTGACGCTCGCCCCCGGCGCGAAGCCCGACGACCTGCTGCGCAGGGTCGACGGCGTCGACGGCGTCACGCTCAAACTGCGCGGCGTCGAGAAGAGCGACGGACGCCTCGTATGCCTGGTTGACCTCAAGGGCCGTCCGGAGTCAGCGGTGTGCGAGGCGACAGCGCGCCTGTCATCGCTCAGCGAAGTGACGGACCTGGCCCTGCAGTAGGGCCGGGCCGGTCAGCCGCGGGAAGTCGGGAAGGCGACCGCGAAGGCGGTGAAGAAGATCGCCATCGCGAACACCAGGGTGATGATCTCGCGGACCACGTCTGGCATGCGCTTCATACCTACTGTTACGGCACCCCTCCGCCGGTCCCTTCGGGATCGCGCAAATCTCCACACTTTCCCAGGACCGGATTGAACCATCCGACCCGTGCGTCCCGAACGCCCGAGTCACATGGGCCACACTGGCGACGCGTCAGTGCCGGTGGAAGAGCTCGACGCTTTCCTGCTCGTGAGCGTCGTTGCGGGCGACGATGGCGAGCGCCGGCTCGTCGTCGTGGTTGACGGGCTGGTGCGGCATGTCCGCCGGGATGAAGAGAAAGTCACCTTGCTCGAGGACGAGGAGTTCTTCGAGGTCGTGTCCGTAGCGCACGTCGACCCGGCCCGTCATCATGTAGACCGCCGTTTCGAACCCCTTGTGGAAGTGCGGTTCGGCGGCGCCGTGCGGCGGGATGATCACGAGGTTCATCGAGATGCCCGTAGCCGGGGTGGACACGCCGGAGACGCCGACGAAGTAGGGGAGGCACTGCCGCGACAGCGTTTCCTCGTCGGGCCGGACGACGGTCATTGCGGGGGCGGTGCACGTCGCAAATGGCATTGGGACCTCCGGGTGAAACGGCGACCTCGACAACAGGAAGATACGAAGCGGCCGCCGCCCCGTCGTTGCCCCTCGTCATCGGCGCCACGTTCAATGCGCGACAGAGGAACTGTCGGCTCCGTCATGGAGACGGACGCCCGGCCGTTAGGCGAACGCGCTCGCCAGCCAGGATTCCCAGGCCCGCTGGGCTGAGGCATTGTCGAACGTCTCGAGATACGTGTGCTGGCTCACGGCGACGGGCATCCCCATCCGGCTTCGGCCGTGGAAGCGGATGAGGGCATGCGGCGCCCGTAGCCCGACGAAGGTCACCGCGACGTAGTCCACGGTGCCTTCCACCGCGCCGAAGCCCGGCAGTTCGATGCGGACGCCGGTGCCCTCCTTGATGGGTTCGGTGAGGCCGAGGGCCGTGATGAGTCGGGGCCAGGCCGTTTCGTCGGCCGAGGCGAGCGGCCCTTCCGCTTCCAGGTACTGCGCCGGCCGGCCGGGGAAGTGGCTGAGGTATTGGCTGAGCGTGTGGAGGTACATGTCCCACCCGTAGGCGGTGATCGTCTCGTAGTCGTCGCCCCAGTCGTCGCTGGTGAAGCCGCTGTGCACGAAGCGGAGGACGGCGCTGCCCGGGCCGGTGGCCTCGATGAGGTACTCGAAGGCGTGGAACGAACCATCGGGGCCCTCGGGTAACTGCACCGACAACCGCCGCCCGGGCTCGTGGGCCTTCACCGCCGGGCTGTCGGGATCGATCTCCATCGGCATGAACCAGGCCGCCAGACCCGGGCCGGTGGCGATCGCTTCCCAGACCGCCTCCGGAGTGGCGTCGAGCGGAATCTCCTTGCGGATCTCGTACGGCTTGCCCATCTCAGAACCTCGCTGCGAGCTAGCGGCTCTTCAAATCGGACCGGGCGAACCACGTGTCGAAGTCGGTTGGGCCGATGCGGGCGCCGTCGCCTGCCGTCAGCTCGCCGGCTTTGAGTTCGGTGCCGTAGTAGGGGGCGTGCGGGTCGGAGACGACAGTCCGGTCATCGCCGGTGGCGGCGAACAGGCGGCGCGCCCAGGCGTCGATGCCAAGCTTCTCGGGCCCACCCAATTCGACGCGGCCGTTGACGGGCGCTGCGGTCGCCAGCTCGGCGACGGTCGCGGCGACGTCGTCGACGGCGACGAGCTGCATCAGCCCGGTCGAGAGCCGGACGCTCTTGCCATCGGCGCCGGCATCGACGATCTGAGGGAGGAACTCGAAGAACTGCGTGGCGCGCAGGATGGTGTGGGGGACGACTCCCGCCTCGATCTCTGCCTCCTGGGCGACCTTGGCGCGCAGGTAGCCGCTGTCGGGTAGGAGGTCGGCTCCGACGATCGTCACGGCGAGGTGGTGTCCGACGCCGGCGTCGTGCTCCGCCGCCAGGAGGTTGCGTGTCGAGACGGTGAAGAACTCCCGCACCGCATCGTCGTCCCAGGCCGGAGCGTTGGAGACGTCGACGACGACGTCGGCACCCGCCATGACGTCGGCCAGGCCCTTGCCGGTGATCGTGTCGACGCCCGTGGAGGGGGCGGCCGGCACCGCATCGTGCCCCTGGGTAATGAGCCTGCCGACGACATTGCCGCCGACGCGGCCCGTCCCACCGATGACCACGATCTTCATGACGTCCCTTCCGCTGGCGGTGCGTCCAGCGGGGACCCTAGCCGGAGGCTTCGGCGCCCTCAGAGGTTGAAGCCGTACTGGGCGAAGTAGTCGTGGCCGCCCAGGGCGTCGTTGAGGGGGGAGTCGACGACGAAGGAGCTGCGCCAGCCTTCCTGGCCGGAAGCGGCGAGGCCGGTCTGGTTGAGGAAGCGCCAGTCCTCCTCGCTGTGGAGCGTGTGGTAGTAGGCGAAGCCGACGATCCAGCGGCGGGCGCGGGCGTCGGACTCGAGCCACGTGCCGATGCGCATCAGCCAGTCGTCCCGGGTGGGGGACGGCACCGTTTCTTCGTCCTCGCAGCCGATGCCGAGCGGGTCGGTGGCGGTGACGCAGCCGGGGTGGGTGGCGGTTTCAGCGATGATGAGCTGCTTGCCCTGCGCCTCGGCCAGCGTCACACCCTTGCCCCAGGCGCTGTCGGGAAACTGCCAGGTACAGGTCACCCGGAAGCAGTACCAGTTGTACGCGGTGTGGCCAATCAGGTCGGCATAGGTCACGACAGACTCGCCGCCGACGCCCTGGGTCATCGGGTCGCCCAACCCCGGGACGCTGCTGCCCGATGCCGTCGCCGCCGCCCGTGACAGCGTTGCCGAGTAAACGAGCTTGACCCGGTCGGCGCCGAGCTCGTCGATGACGGACCGGATCCGCTCGTAGCTGTCGATGTATTCGGTCGGGGTGCCGGCGCAGGGGTACTCGGAGTCGGTGATCAGCTCGCACTTGTCGATCGCGAAGGGCACATCGCTGTTGTCGTGCGGTTCGTGGTGGAAGATGTAGCCCACCTGCGTGCCCCCCGCCTCGGCCCAGCTCTGGAGGAGCTGGACCTGCTGGCGAATCATGGCGTCCTGGGAGCCGTCGGCCACCGGCGTCCAGTCCTGCTCCCCGGACACGTCGAGCGGCGGCTTCACCGACCAGAGCACGAACTTGCCCTGGTTCAGCCAGTCCCGCACCCGGGTGCTGGGGATCTTCCACGTCGGCGAGTAGCTGCGCACGAGGCCGAACGGTTCACCGAGGGTGGCCTCGCTGGCGGCGAGCTTGACAGCGTCGTCGCCTCCTTCGTGCCATCCGACCATGACGCCGCCCGAGAGGAAGTGGCCCCGGGCGTACCGGCCGGGCGTTGTGCCGGGCGTCTGCGGAGCGGCGCCACGGGTGTCGGCACCGGTCGCGGCACCGGCACTGCTCAGTCGGCCGTAGACCTC
>JAICGL010000361.1 GCA_025923175.1 Acidimicrobiia bacterium | reverse complement strand
TGCCCGACGAAGGCGATCTCGGTCGAGCGGTTCGACGTCGCCGCCTGGAGAGAAGACCATGTCGCCGGCGATGCGCCGCTGCTGCCGTCGTCGGACCTGACGCTGTCGACGACCCGCTACGAAGTGCCTGACGGCGTCCCGCTCGAGACGTTCGGCGGCAGCGAGTGGGCGCTGCGACCGGAGGACCCGCACTGGCCGCTGGTGTGGCTGACGCTGCTTACGCAGGCGGCGGTGGGAGCCAATTTCACGGCGCGCAGCGGCGTGGGCCGGCTGACGGCCGCCGGACTGGCTGCGGTGGCGATGGCCGTGTCGCTACTCCACCTCGGGCGGCCGCTGTACGGCTGGAAGGCGCTGCGAAACCTGCGGCGTTCGTGGCTGTCGCGCGAGGTGGCCCTATTCGGCGTCTACGGCGCGCTGGCCGCATTGGCGGTCACCATTCCCGCCGCCGCGCCGGTCGCGGCGTTCGTGGGCGCAGCCGGGGTGTACGCCAGCGGACGGCTGTACATGGTTCGGGGTCGGCCGGCGTGGTGCTCGCCGTTGACGCTGGCCCGTTTCGGGACCACTGCGGCAGCGCTCGGCGGGTTGATGACCGGGCACCGGGCCGTGGGTGTGATCGGCGTGGCCGGTGGGCTGATCGTGACGGGCGCCAACCTCGTCCGGCTGGCCCGAGGCGAGCGAATCGAATGGTGGGGAACGGTCCGCCTGACGACGCGACGGTTCCGGAAGCTGGCCGCCCTCGCGGTCGTCCTGTCGCTCGGCGGGATCGCGGCCGGCGTGGCGGGACCCCTGCTCCTGGCAGTGGTTCTGGTCTTCGGCGGAGAGTTGATCGGCCGGTACCTCTTCTACGTCACGGTCGTCCCGCTCGACATGCCCGGCTCGTTCTACCGGAGCATGGCTTGAAGCGGCTTCCGTCCTGGCTGGGGGCTGATCACGGCGGCGACCGCTACACCTACGAAACCGACACGGTGTTCGGACCGGTCAGCGCGAGCCGGCTGGCGACGCGATGGGTCCGCACCACGTGCGGCTACTGCTCCGTCGGCTGCGGGATGCTCGTCGGGGTGCGCGACGGGAAGGCCGTCGCCGTGCAGGGCGATCCCGACCATCCGGTGAACCTGGGGCGGCTCTGCCCCAAGGGGCTCACCGAGCACCACACGCTCGCGGCCGAGGGACGCCTCCGTCACCCGATGGTCGACGGGCAGCGGGCCACGTGGGACGAGGCCGTCGACCGGCTCGTGGGTGAGTTCACGCGGCTCATGGAGCAGCACGGCCCGGACAGCGTCGCCGTCCTGTCGACCGGCCAGCTGGTGACCGAGGAGTTCTACACGCTCGGAAAGCTCGTGCGGCTGGGCTTCGGCGTCCGCCATTACGACGGCAACACCACGCTGTGCATGGCCTCGGCGGTGTCGGGCTACAAGATGGCGTTCGGCAGCGACGGCCCGCCCGGCTGCTACGAGGACTTCGAGGCGGCCGAGACGGTCGTGCTGTTCGGCGCCAACGTGGCCGACTGCCACCCGCTCCTCGCGCCCCGGCTGATAAGCCCGGGTGGGCCGCGCCTCATCGTCGTCGACCCGAGGGTCACGAAGACGGCGATGATGGCCGACCACCACCTTCCGGTGCGGCCCCGCACCGACATCGTCCTGATCAACGGGCTGCTGCACGTGATCTTCGCCGAGGGACTGGCCGACCAGCGCTACCTGGCCGCCCACACCACCGGCGCCGCCGAACTCGAGGCCCATGTCTCGGCGTACCCGCCGGCCCGGGTGGCCGCCGAGTGCGGCATTCCCGAAGAGGCGGTAGTCGAGACGGCCCGGGCCATCGGGACCAGCCGCACGGTCATCGCCTGGACGATGGGCGTCAACCACTCGGTGCAGGGCACCGAGACGGTGGCGTTGCTCTGCGGCCTCGCCGCGGTGACCGGCAACATCGGCCGCCCGGGAGCCGCGCCGTTCTCGATCACCGGCCAGTGCAACGCCATGGGCACGCGGGAGACGGGTTTTACGGCGACGATGCCCGGCTACCGCCCCTACGACGACGCCGCCGCCCGCACGGAGCTTGCGGCGCTCTGGCGCATTCCCGAGTCGATGCTGCCGGCCGAACGGGGCAAAGCCTTCCCGGACATCATCAACGCCGTCGTCGCCGGCCGCATCAAAGGCCTGTGGATCATCGGCACCAACCCTCTGGTGTCGTTCCCCAACCGCGAGGTCCTGGAGTACGGCCTTTCGGCATTGGACCTGCTCGTCGTGCAGGACGGATTTGAGACGCCGACGACGGCCCGGGCCGATGTCGTGCTTCCCGCCGCCATCTGGGGTGAGAAGGACGGCACCTACACGAACTCCGAACGGCGGGTGTCGCGAGTTCGCGCCGCCGTGGATCCACCGGGTGAGGCTCGACCGGACTTCGACATCTTCCTCTCGATCGCCGAACGCCTCGGCGTGAAGGACCGGCTCTATCCGGGTTGGTCGTCCCCCGCCGACGCCTTCGCCGAATGGCGCCGGATCTCCGCCGGCCGGCTCTGCGACTACAGCGGCATCACCTACGAACGCATCGACGCTTGCGGCGGTGTGCAATGGCCCGCTCCGGCGGACGATCACTCGGTCCCACCAGGGGGCACGCCTCGTTTGTACGCCGACGGCGTCTTCCCGAACCCGACCGGCCGGGTGCGCCTCCCGGTGGTGGAACGCACGGAACTCTCGGAACCCCCACGGCCCAACTACCCGCTGATCCTCAACAGCGGCCGGACAGTCGAGCACTGGCATACCCGAACGAAGACAGGGCGCGTCAAATTGCTCGAGAGCCTGGCGCCGGAAGCGTGGGTGGAGATCAACCCGGCCGACGCCGGCGAACTGAAGATCCGGACCGGCGACATCGTCCGGCTGGCATCACCGCGCGGCGAAGTGGAGCGGATCGTGGCCAGGGTCACGGAAACCGTGCGGGCCGGTGAGGTCTTCATGCCGTTCCACTACGACGAAGCCTGCGCCAACCGCCTGACGAACGACGAGTTCGACCCCATCTCACGGGAACCGAACTACAAGCAGTGCGCCGTTCGCCTCGAACGGGTGCTGCAGTAGCTCAGCCCGTCCGCTTCATCTTGCGTTTCTGCTCGACGAAGTCGACAAGGACGTAGTCGCCCAGGGTCTCCGGTGTGGTGAAGAAGGCTCGGCCGCGGTTCATCTCTGTCATGCGTTCGACGAAGCGGCGCAGTCCCGTAGAAGCGTCGAGCATGAACGTGTTGATGCGGATGCCTTCGCGGGTGCAGCGGTAGACCTCGGCCAGGGTCTTGTCGATGGTCTCCTGCACCGGCGGATAGTGGAAGAAGACCTGACCGCCGGTGATGTGGGCGGTCGGCTCGCCGTCGGTGATCATGATGATCTGGCGGGTGCCGCTCTCGTGGGCCAGCATCTTTCGGGCCAGCACGAAGGCGTGCTGCATGTTGGTGCCGTAGACGAAGTCCCACGAGACCTCGGGCAGCTGGGCGGCCTTGAGTTCCCGGGCCACTTCGGAGAATCCGACGATGCCGAGGAAGTCGCGCGGGAACTGGCTGGTGATGAGGGCGTGGAGCGCCACCGCCACCTTCTTGGCCGCCAGGAAGTTGTCGCGCATCGGCATCGACAGCGACAGGTCGAGCATGAGCACCGTGGCCGAGCGGGACAGGTGCTCCATCTGGTCGACCTCGAAGTCGTCGGGGGCGAGACGGACGGGTGTCCCCGCCCCCCGGCGGCGGAGAGCGTTGCGGACGGTCTGCTCCACGTTGAGCGCGAAGGGATCGCCGAACTCATAGAGCTTGTGCTCGTCGGCCCGCTCGTGACCGACTCCGGACCGCTCGACGTTGTGGCCGCCGAGGCGGTCCTTGGCCAGCTTGGAGAACAGCTCCGACAGGGCGCGCTGCCCGATGCGGCGCAGGCCCTTGGGGGTCAGCTCGTATCTCCCGTCCCGGGAGTCGATCAGCCCCGCCTCCTCCAGCATCTGGGCCAGCCGGGCCAGCTGCTCGAGGCTCTCGGCGGCGTCGTCACCGAGGAGCCGCCGGGCCCGGTCGAGATCGGCCTCGGCCAGCTGGGCCGGTGACGTAGCCGACCGCAGCAGGTGCTCGAGTTCGTCGAGGTCGCCGAGGCGCTCCAGGAGACCCGGCGCGCCGGCCAGGTTCAGGGGATCAGCGCCGGAGAAGTCATAGCCCCGATCCCAGCCGAGATCGGGGAAGGCGGCCTGGAGGTGCTGGGCCAGCTCGCTCATCTGCCACGACAGGTCGAGGTCGCCGAGGAGCTCTTCGGCCAGCTCCTCCAGCTGGCGGCGCTGCTCCTCCGACATCGACGACAGCAGCGCCTGCATCTGGGCCATCGACCGGGCCATCTGCTCGAGCAGCTCGTCGAGGTTCTGCGGGTTGCCGGGGAAGAACTGGCCGTGGCGCTCCATGAACCCGGCGAAGTCGGGCTCCTCCCCCGCCTCCCGGGCGGCGAGCATGGCGTTGAGTTCGGCCAGCATGTCCTTGAGGGCCTGCATTCGCTCGGGAGACATGTCGGCCATCCCCTGGGCCATCCGGTTGAACTGGCTCTGGAGAAGCTGCTGGCGCAGCTCGTCGCGCAGCTCCTCGAAGCGGCGGCGGGCCTCGTTGTCGGAGAATTCGTACTGGGAGAGCTCCCGGAAGCGGCCGGCGAGGTCGGGCGGCATCTCGTCGAGCCGCTGATGCCGGGCCTGGGCCTCGTCATGGGGGACGTCGCCCCGGTCGAGAGCCTG
>JAICGL010000360.1 GCA_025923175.1 Acidimicrobiia bacterium | reverse complement strand
CTCCGACCCCGGGAAGGCCGCCGTGCCGCCGCCGCCCCACTGGTCGGTCGATGCCCGGCAGGGATTGGAGATCGGGGTGAAGGCGATCGGGTCGGCGCCGGCGGCGGCCGTGGGCGCCCGGGCAGTCAGCGTGCCCCCATCGCCAAGGTAGAAGGTGGTGGGCGCGGCGCCCTCGAACGGGTAGCGGGTCGTGCCGACCCACTGCTTGGTGCCCATGTCGTAGGCATGGAACGGGGTGGCCGTGTCGGCGATGCCGGTCGCCTCGCCCTTGAGCCAGTGGTCGAACCACGCCAGCTCGAGCCGGTTCAAATCGATGCCGGCACCGGCGTTGTTGTGGTACCAGGGGCCCATCAGGAGCTGGTAGCGGCCCGAGACCGGCTGGTCGAGGCTCATGGGCGCCCAGGCCGGCCGCCCGGCGGCGGCGTTCTGGAGGCCCGAGTAGTTGAGCGGCGCTCCCCGCTGGAAGAGGTCGCGCCATCCACCGACGAGGAAGACGGAAATGTCGTTGCCCACGATCCGGTCGAGGAGCCGCCCCGGGTTGCGCTCCTGCCAGTAGGCCTCGTCGTAGGCGTTTTCGCCGCCGGTGACGATGTCGACGAGCGATGCCGCCTGGAACGAGGCCACGCCGGTGACGTGGCCGGGGAGCGTGCCGGCCAGCGCCGCCGGGTCGCCGCGGTGCTCGATCAGCGGATTGACCGTGTTGCCGAAGGCGGTTGCCGCGAGGTACGCAGGCCCGAACTCGGAGTTAGTGAGGCCGCCCATGAAGGCGGTGTCCCGGTAGGCGTCGTTGGCCGCCACGATCGGGAAGATCGCCTTGAGCGGCGAACCCGGCCCGACAGCGGCGGCGGTGAAGAGCTGGTTGATCCCGAGGTAGGACAGGCCGAGCAGGCCGACCTTGCCGTTCGAGTGCGGCAGGGTTGCCGCCCACCGGACGAGGGTGGCGCCGTCCTGCGCCTGAACGGGATCGAAGAGACCGAAGCTGCCTTCAGAGCCGCCCGTCCCGCGCACGTCGGCCACCACGTGGAGGTAGCCCCGGCTCACGAGATAGCGGTTCACCCCGCCGACCCCGTTGGAGTAGCTCCCGACCGTCTTGCCGTAGGGCGTCTGGGTGAGGATCACCGGGAACGCGCCGGCGGCAGGCGACCCGTCGCTGTTCGTCGGGAAGTTGACGTCGGCTCGCAGGACGGTCCCGTCGGCCATGGTCACGGGGACGTTCTCGGTGACGCCGGTGCCATAGCGAGCGGGCCCCGGCGACCAGGCAGTGGCGCGCTCCCGGGGGCCTAGGACCACCACCCCCAGCGTGATCACGACCAGCAGCGTTGCGAGGCGTTTCAGAAACATCGGCGTACCCCTACGGTATCGTGGGGAGGTCATGGCCACCAGTCACCCGCCGACCACGAACCGGCTACCCAGTGGACGCCACGGTCTCACCCGGGAAGCCGTGGTTGCCTCGCAACGGAGCCGGCTGATCGAGGCCATGGCGCAGGTGGTGGCCGAGAAGGGCTACCCCGCCACCACCGTGGCCGACGTCGTGGAACGGGCCGAGGTGTCCCGGCGCACGTTCTACGAACAGTTCGCCGACAAGGAGGCCTGCTTCCTGGCCGCATACGACGCCGGGTTGGCTGCGGTCCTCGGCCGTGTCGCCGAGGCCGTGGAGGTCGACCCCGCCGCCGGATGGCGGGAACGGGCCCGGATCGGCGTGGAGGCCTTCCTCGCCCTCCTCGCTTCCCAACCGGCCTTCGCCCAGGCGCTCCAGGTCGAGGTCCTGACGGCCGGCCCCGCTGCGCTGGACCGCCGCGCCGGGATGTTGGTCATGTTCGGCGGCATCTGGCGCAACGTCCACGAGCGGGCCCGATCGGAGGAGCCCGACCTTCCGGCCCTCCCCGACGAGGTCTTCACCATCCTGTCCGCCGGCCTCGAAGAACTCGTCCGGGACTGCATCCGCACCCGCGGCCCGGCGGCCCTCCCCGAGCTGGCCGGCCCAATCCTCCGCACCGTCGTCGCCATCTTCGGCGCCGGCTCCCACTAGCACCTGCGTTCCTTTTTCGACACCCTTCTGTCCAAAAAGAACGCTGGTCCACCGCCGCGGGCCGGGTGACTGGTTCAATCAGGCCCATGAGGTGCGGCCGGTGACCCACGAGGATCTCGTTCTGTTCGGCAGGACTGGCTTGGCGTTCCTCCTCTGCTACGCCGTCGGGTTCGAACGGGCGCTGCGGGGAGCCCCGGCCGGTGATCGCACGTTCTCGCTGGTCGGCACTGCCGCTGCCGCCGTGTCGGCGGTCACCGTCGGCCCCGCTCCTCAGGCGATCGGTGGCGTGGTGACCGGCGTCGGCTTTATCGGCGCAGGCCTGGTGTTACGGGGCGACCGCGGCATGATCCGCGGCATGACGTCGGCGGCGGCCATCTTCGCCGCCACTGGCATCGGCGTCGTCGCCGGCACCGGCCATTACTGGCTGGCCTTGCTCGTGACGGTCCTCACCCTGCTGGACCTCGAAGTGCGGCACCTGCCCGTCCTCAACCGGCTCGACGCCCACCGCTACGCCAACCGCATGGCCGAGGACGCCGACGAGGATCCCGGGCCCGACGCCCCGCCCCTGGGGCCGCTGGGTTAGGACCTGCCCGTTCCGAAGACGTAGTGGCCGTAGCCGTCGTCGGCCCCGTCGGGGACGGCCCGGAGGCCGACCTCCTCGACATCCCGGCGGACAATGCGCCGGATGTCGGCTGTCCTGAAGCTGCCGAGGCGCTCGGACCGGGAGTCGATCTGGGCCCGGCTTCTGGGGGAAGAGAAGAACGTGGTGAGTGGACCCTCCTGAACGTAGGCATTTGCACCACGGATCACTTGCGTCTCACCGTCGCACAAAACCACCTCGAACACCACGGGGCTCTCCATAGGACGACCGTACGCCTGAACCCCTGTGGATCAACAGGTAGAACATCTTGTGGATAACTTGCCGCTCCCCTACGGATCGGCGTTTTGCCGGCTCAGGCTCGCGAACCACTGCCGCAGGTCGCGGACACCTCGCACCGACACGATGAGCGTGATGACGGCGAATGACCCGCCCGCGACCACCAGCATCAGCGTCCAGAAGACCAGCCAGAGATTCATCTCTCCCTCGCTTCTGCCGGCGACCGGCGCCGGAGCAGCGACCCGACAACCAGGCCGCACAGCGCGAGCCCGAACGCCGCGAACCCTGTCACGTTCTCGTCCCAGTCAAGAAAGAAGAACGGGATGATCGCCCCTGCGGCACCCGCGAGCATCGCGACGTATCCCCCGAGGACGTTCGACCGTCTCCAGTAGAGGCCGCCGACGACGCACACGAACGCGCCGGCCAGGAAGATCGTGCCGGTGATGTTCAGGTAGAGGTAGACCGCGCCGGGCGGCGTGTAATACAGCCCCCAGAACATCAGGAACAGGCTGACGAAGAGGTTCGCGATCCGGTTGACGAAGATCTGGGCGCGCGAGCCGAGGGCACCCTTGCCGAGCGCCTGGCGGATCGGCAGGACGACGTCCTGCGAGATGACCGCGCTCCACCCGAGCAGATACGAGCTGTTGACGACATCGTCGCTGCGAGCATTCCCGCGACGACGACACCGCGCACGCCGGGGTGGAGGATGTCGGCGAGCATCGCGGGCATCGCCTCGATCGGCTCGAGCGTCTGCCCGTCGACGACCGGTTGCGGAACGCCGCCCTCGAGCGCGCCCGTCCCGTACAGCGTGAGGGCCGCGATCCCCCACAGCATCGGGAGCATGCCGCGGCCGAGGAAGATGAAGCCCGTCCAGGTCATCACGCGCTTGGACGTCTCGGCACTCTTGGTCGAGAAGACGCGCATCGCCGTCGTCTGCCAGCAGGTGTGCAGCGAGAGCCAGAGCAGCGTCTGCCACACGAGGAACGTGATGCCGAACTTCGGATTGGCGATGGGATTGAAGCCGGCGTCGCCCATCACGTTCGTGACCTTCGAGACGATGTTGTCCCACCCTGCGAACGTCACGGCGTAGATGGAGACGACGATCGTCGCGACCGAGAGCAGCACGTACTGGATGAAGTCTGTGATGACGACCGAAACCATGCCGCCGAGCACGGTGTAGACGAGCTCGAGCAGGAGGATGACGGTCATCACGGCGACGAGGTGGCGCGAGTCGATGCCGCTGACGATGGTGAGGAACTCGCCCTCGATTCTGAGGAACACGCCCATGTTGAGGATGCCGCCGATCGCGACGAGCACGCCCGTGACGATGCGCAGGCCCCGGCTGTAGCGGACCTCGAAGTACTCGGGCACCGTCATCAGCTTGAGATCGCGGAAGCGGCGGATGACGAACCCCGTGCGGCCGACGACGATCATGACGAGGCCCGAGATGAGCGCCGGGGCGAAGGCGGCGAACCCGTACTTGAAGCCGAACTCGCCGTTGTACATGAACGTGATCGTGCCGATCTCGGTCGCCGCCAGCGTGGCGATGCCGACGTAGAGGCCGAGCTCTCGCCCCGCCACGAGGTAGTGCGAGACGCTGCCGACGAACCGCTTGCCGATGAGACCGACGGCGACCGTCACGACGAGGTACCCGACGACGATCGCCCAGTCGACCGGGGTGAAGTTCACCGGACGATTATGCAGGGATGGTCTGGCAGGTACGTCAGCTCATTTCAGGGGCAGGCGAGGGCGCTGTTGCCACCTGCCGTGGTCGCGGTAACGTTCTGGGTGAAATGTATGCAAATCCCACTTCCCCCGGGTCCTTTGGCCGCCGCACGGTCG
>JAICGL010000359.1 GCA_025923175.1 Acidimicrobiia bacterium | reverse complement strand
CTGCGCAGTGGTCATGGCGGAAAGCTATCGACAACTCAGGTTTGCGGCCCGATCGCCACACTCAGGCGCGGATGACGTCGCAGCCATGTGACGGGCCATTCCGGGTCCTCAGGCCCGTTCCGGAGGTGATCCAATGCCTCCGTCTTGCCGGGGCCCGAGGCGATCACGAGGATCGAGCCGGCGGCGAGGACCGTGGTGACGCCGACCGTCAGCGCCCCCTTCGACGGTTCGACCGCTCCCAGCCGGAACAGGTTGGCGGGAGCGAGCGGAACGACCCGCGTCCGGGCGTCGACCGGCGTCGGAGGCTGGTTGAAGGCAAAGTGGCCGTCGGGCCCCAGGCCGAGCACGACGGCGGCCAACCCCTCGGCCCGGAGACGGGCATCGAGCGCGATCGCCGCCAGGTCCGGGTCCTCGTCGACCTGGATGGGGACCAGGCGAGGCCGGAGCGTCTCCGGCAGTGCAGCGGCCAGCCGGGCTGCGAACCGGCTCCCGGCGTCGGCCGGCGGGGGGACGAGCTCGTCGACCGGCATGATGGCCCGGCCGGCCCAGCTCGGGCCGAGCTCGTCGAGGTGGGCGTAGAGCGGCAGCGTGCTGTCGCCGACGGCCAGGGCCACGAAACGCCCCGGATGCGCGGCCAGCGCCTCGCCGACGAAGCGATTCGTCTCGCGCCCCAGAGCGTTCTGGTCGGAGCAGGCCACGAGGCGGATGTCTCCCATCGCCGCCAATGGTGGCTCATCGACGCTTTACCACCCGATCTGATGGGTAGCAGGGCGGCATGAAAGTGATGTATCGCCCACTTAGCATGCTGGCCAGCATCCTCGGCGGGACCGGCGAGAGCCCGGACGACAAGTGACCGTCGAAGTTGCAACCAACCCCGACAGCACCGCCACCGTTCGGATCGCCGGCGAGGTCACGTCGGAAGCCGAGTTCGCTCTGCGGGACGCCCTGGGCACGGCGGGCGGGACCGGGCCGCTGATCATCGACCTGACCGGGGTGACGCACCTCGACACCGCGGGCCTGGAACTCCTCAAGGAACTCGCCGCAGAGCGGGGCCTCGAGGTCGTCATGGGGCCCGGATGCCGGGTGTTCTCCGTCGTCCAGGTGTCCGGCCTGTGCGACGACGCGACCGTTCAGTGCCGCTGATTTGATCAGGCGGTCGTGCTGATCGCCGCCAGGGGCAGCTTGGCGAGGCGGGCGGCGAAGATATTGACGATGTCGCCCAGGGCGGTCTTGCCGTCGACAACGGCCGTCGGCGCGTCGGCGTGGGAGAAGTAGACGCCGAGCAGGGCCCGCCCCCGGCGCAGGTAGACCGCCACCGAATGGGTTGAGTCGCCGCTGTTGTCGATGCTGTCGAAGGCGAAGGCCAGCCGCTCGACCTGCGGCACCTGCGGCCAGTTGGCGTCTGGGGCGGGGCGGAACCGGGTCGTCACCGTGGGCAGACCCACCGGACTGTCGACCGGGCCGGACGGGCAGTTCTCGGCCGTGCGCCTGAGCTCCGTGAAGGCGTTGGCCGTGTCGGCCCCGCTCGTGTACAGGACGGCCTCGGTGGAAAGGGCCGTGTCACCCAGGTTGTCGACGGCCCGGACCTGGAGGCGGGCGGTGCGCCGTTCCTCACTGGGATACGTCCCGTTGCACAGGTCGAGGGTCGGCTGACTCAGCCCGTTGCCGCCCTGCATCCCGGCCACGGTCAAGGTGGGCCCGACGTCGGCGTCGCTCACGATCAGGTCGATAAGCAGTGGGGCCGACGGGTCCCGCGACTGGGACGGTGCGGTCGGACTGGGCGTCGCCAGGTCAGGGCTCGACCCCTCCACGGTGGGATCCGAGTCGCGTGCCAGGTCCTGGACAGTCGCGGCCATGACCACCACGACGATGGCGCCCGCTGCGATCCGCAGCACTCGTCGGAAGGCGGGCTGGTCGCTCATGAACTCCCGAATGTAGGCGCGCCCGTCAATCCGCCGGTCCGGGGGCGAGGACCACGGTGGCGTTGCGGCGCCGGCCCGTCCCGTCCACCCAGGCGAAGTTGAGCTTCTCCCCGGAGCGGCGCTTCTTGATCACGCCCGACACCTGGTCCGGGGCGGTGGCGGGCTGGCCGTCGACCTCGGTGAGGATGTCGCCGGCGACGACGCCCGCGCTGGCCGCCGGTGAACCGGGCATCACCTCGGCCACGGTGACCCCCTGAACCCCACCGCCGGGCCCAGTGGCCGGGGCCGGGTCGCTCATCACCACGCCGAGCTGGCCGGGATAGCCGAGGCGGACGGTGGCGCTGGCCTGCCCGGCCTCGATCTGGGCGACGAGGGGGGCGGCACGGTCGATCGGGATGGCGAAACCGACGGCGTCACCGACCGCCCGGAAGCGCCGGTTGGCCGAGGCGGCGGTGTTGATGCCGACGACCAGGCCGTCCTTGTTGATGAGCGGGCCGCCGGAGTCGCCCGGCTCGAGGGGGGCGTCGATCTGGATGAGCCCGGACAGGGTCGTGGGGTGGCTGCCATCGAGATCGGTGGCCGTGATCGTCTGGTTGAGGGCCTGGACCGTCCCGCTCACCGTGTGCGGGGTGCCGCCGACCCCGCCGGCGTTGCCGAGCGCCACGATCGGGTCGCCGACCTCGACCGTGGAGGACTTCCCGAGGGGGACGGTTGGCAGGTTGAATGCGTCCTGGATCTGGAGGACGGCGAGGTCCTCGCTCGGCACCACCCCGACGACGACGGCGGTGTATCGCCGTCCGGTGGCGATGTGCTCGACCGAGATGCTGGTCGACCCCTCGATGACGTGGTTGTTGGTCAGGACCTCGCCGTCGGGGGTGAGGATGACGCCCGTCCCCGCTCCCGAGAGGCCGGAGCTGAGCTGGGTGTAGATGTCGACCATGCCCGGCTGGACTTTGGCCGCCACCGCGTTGACGTCGATGTCCGGCGCGCTGCCCTGGGAGGGCGCGGGGCGGAAGGGCCGGGGGCTGAACCGCCCGCCCGGCCGGGCCGGATCGTCACTGGGGCGGGGCGCCGGGGCCTGGCTGGCCTCCGGGCGGGAGAAGTTGATGTCCCAACGGTCGACGATCGCCCATGTGGCCGTGGCCATGGCCACCACGAGGGCGACGACCAGCGCCGCCGTCAGCCGGTTCGGCCCCTGACGAGGCGGCGGGGGCGGCGGTGGGGGCGCCAGCGTGCGGACCTTCGGCTCGTCCACATACCACCGCGACGGGACGCTCCACTCCGGCGGGTCCGCCGGAGTGGCCAAATCCTCGCCGCGCGAGGTCTGCCGCTCCTCGTCGTCCATCCCAGACATGATTCCAGCTTTGCCACCCAACCTGTGAACGGGATGGGACGTTCCTGAGGACCCCGGTGACGAATGGGACAGGTCGGGGCGATCGAGGTGGCTCACTGCACCCGGGCGACCGTGAATGTGCTCCGGGTGACACTCCGAGGGCCTCTCTGTTGACGGACCGCGCGCACCTCAATCGGTACGTTCGCTGGGGCGTACATAACGAGGGAGGGGAAACGGATGCCGTGCCAGAGCCGTTTCCAGTTCTCGGAGCGGGCCCAGCCCCTCACGTTGGACGAAGGCGATCCTGCGGTCTGCGGGTATGCCTGGCGGCACCCGTCTCCGGTGGCGACGCTGGTCATGGTCCACGGGCTCCAGAGCCACGCCCAGTGGTTCGCCGAGGCGGCCGACGGCCTGGTCGAGCGGGGCCTTTCCGTTTTCGCCCTCGAAAGGCGCGGCTCGGGGTCTTCACCCGGTCGGAGCGGCGACATCGACGAGTACAACACGTGGTTCGACGAGGTCGGCCGGCTCGTCGACTTCGTCGCCGAAGAACAGCCGGGAGTGGCCGTCCACCTCCTCGGCCACTGCTTCGGGGCCAACGTGGCACTGGGCGCGGCCCTCGAGCGGCCCGACGACGTCGCGTCACTCGTCATGCTGACGCCTGGATTCCACGTCATCCCCGACTACAGCCCGGCCGAGAAGGCCCAGATCGCCGCCGCAGGAGTAGCGGCGCCGCAACGCCGTTTCCGGGTCCCGCTGGAGGACGAGCTCTTCACCCGCGATCCCGACGTGCTGGCCTGGATCGAAGCCGACAGCCTCGGGTCGAAGACGCTGTCGGCCCGGTTCCTGCTCCAGACCGGGCGGATGGTCGCCACATTGCGTCGGCGGCTCGGTGAGCTGACCGTCCCGCTGCTCGTCATCGAGGCGGCGCAGGACCGCATCGCCGACAACGCGGCCAACGCCGAACTGCTCGACCACCAGCTCGGTGGTGCCTGGCAGCGCGTCAGCTTCGACGCCGAGCATTTTCTGCTGGCCGAGCCGTGCCGCGACGAGGTCCTCGACGAGATCGTCGCCTGGGTGACCGGCCGGCGGTCGGACACGAGGGTCGGCGCCCGGCGGGCACAGCCGCGCGCCGGAGCCGGCTCGAGTGTGGCGGCGGTCGAGGTGTGCACCGCCGAGCTGCCGTTCCGGTTCTCCTTCAATCACGCCCTGGCGGAGCGCCGCCTGACGCACAACACCTACGTCAAGGTGACCCTGGCCGACGGCAGCGTCGGTTACGGCGAAGGAGTGCCGCGCGGCTACGTCACGGGCGAGACCGCCGACGACGCCCTCAACGCCGTCAGCCAGCGGTACGGGCCGGCCCTGCTCGGCCACGAGCTGCGCGAGCCCGCCGACGTGCACGCGGCGCTCGACACCGCAGCCGCCGCGCTGCCAGCCTCGTGGGTGCGCCCGCCGGGGGCGGGGTGGTGCGCCTTCGAGCTCGCCGTCCTCGACGCAGCCGGCCACCT
>JAICGL010000358.1 GCA_025923175.1 Acidimicrobiia bacterium | reverse complement strand
CTGTTCAGCCGCATCGCCCCCGTCGAGCCGTAGAACTGGGCGTCGCCGAACGAGAACATGCCGCCATCCGACGCCACCAGCCAATAACCACCACCCGACGGCGTCGCCGCCATCCCCACGATCGGCCTGTTCAGCCGCATCGCCCCCGTCGAGCCGTAGAACTGGGCGTCGCCGAACGAGAACATGCCGCCATCCGACGCCACCAACCAATAACCACCACCCGACGGCGTCGCCGCCATCCCCACGATCGGCTGGTTGAGGCGCAGGGCGCCGGTGGAACCGAAGAAGCGGGCGGTGCCGTAGGAGAAGATGCCGCCGTCGGCGGCCACCATCCAGTAGCCGGGCGAAGCGCCGGCGGTACGGCGGAAACGTGGTTCGTGGTCCCCGGCCCGGGTCGGGGCGGCCGGTGTGAGCATCGGGGCCAGAGCGGCAAGAGCCACGGCGATCAGCGCGGCGGCGCGGCGACGCCATGACGCGAGACCTGTGTGCAGAACCTGCCGCATCCGTGCTGCTCCCCCCGGCGGCCCTGGTGGCAACTCAAGGAGCAAATACGACTTTTTGGGCGCAAATCCCTGCTTCGGGCAAAGCAGCCCGATCCGTCACCTTCCGTTCAGGTGACGAGGGCAAGGGCGGCGCGAATCCGGCGCACGGCCCGCTCCCGGCCGAGGAGCAGGATCGAGTCGAAGAGCGGGAGACCGGCATGGGTCCCTTCGACGGCGGCGTAGACGGCGGGCAGGCCCTTGCGGGGTTTGATCTCCAGCTTCTCGAGGACGGGCCGGAGGTCGACGCCCTCGATGGTCCACTCGCAGGACTCGAGGTGATCGGCCACGGCCGCCAGGATCTCCCCCACCCGCTCGGTGGACCGAAGCCGTTCGAGCGACTCGTCGGCGATGGCGAAGTCCTCCTCCGGGACGAAGAGGAACCAAGCGCTGTCGGCGGCGCTCGCCAGGGTCGTGGCCCGCTCCTGGGCGATAGCCATGGCGCCGGCGAATGCGACCCGATCGAGCCGGTCGCCGTAGCGCGCCTCGCCGAACGGCAACGCCTGGCCGACGAACTCCTCGGTCGGC
Source organism: Acidimicrobiia bacterium (assembly GCA_025923175.1). Classification (GTDB taxonomy): domain Bacteria; phylum Actinomycetota; class Acidimicrobiia; order IMCC26256; family BP-133; genus BP-133. Next base: position 3,718 of record JAICGL010000358.1, on the reverse strand, counting down.
AGCGCCCGGATGTACTCGCCGTTCATCCAGTTGAGCTTGTCGTAGTCGAAGAAGGCCGGGGACGGTGAGACCCGGGCGAGGTCGAACGCTTCGGCCATCTCGTCGAGGGAAGCGATCTCCCGGCTGGTGCCGTCCTCGGCGGGCGGCATCGAGAAGCCGAGGAGACCGAGGTAGTTGACCAGCGCCCCGGGGAGGTAGCCCTTGTCGGCGAAATCCTCCATGGCGATGGCGCCGTGCCGCTTCGACAGCTTGGACCGGCCGGCACCGACCAGGAGCGGCAGATGGGCGAAGGTCGGCCGGTCGGAAACTCCGAGGGCGTCACGGAGGGCCAGCATCCGATGTGTGGTGTCGGTCAGGTCCTCTCCCCGGATGACGTGCGTGATGCCGGTGTCGGCGTCATCGACGGCGTTGGCCAGGTAGAAGACGGGCGCCCCGGACGTGCGGACGATGACGAAGTCGGGGATCGTGCTCCACGGGACGGTGACCTCGCCCCGGATGACGTCGGTGAATGTGCTGACGCCCTCGTCGCGTGTCCGGAACCGGATCGACCGGGGCCGCCCCTCCCCTGCCAGCCGGGCGCGCTCCTCCACGCTCAGGTCTCGGCAGTGGCCGTCGTAGCCGGGGTCGGCAGGCCCTGCGGCCTTGCGGGCCTCGTAGCGGGCGTTGATCTCCTCCTCGGTGCAGAAGCACTCGTAGGCGGCGCCGCCCTCCAGCAGTTGTTGTGCCACCTGCAGGTGTCGGTCGAACTGCTGCGACTGGAAGTACGGGCCCTCGTCCCAGTCGAGGCCCAGCCAGCGCAGCGTCGTCTGGATGCCTTCGGTCCACTCGTGGCGGGACCGCTCGACGTCGGTGTCCTCGATCCGCAGCACGAGTGTGCCGCCCACGTGGCGGGCGTAGAGCCAGTTGAACAGGGCGGTGCGGGCCGAGCCGACATGGAGAAAGCCGGTCGGGGACGGCGCGAACCGGACGCGGACTGAGCTCACGCTCCGGTGAAGGGCGAGCTCGGGACTGCCACTTTGAACCCGAGCAGGTGCTTCCAGTCCGAGAGTCGGTCCCGGATCTGGTCGGGTCGCTGGCGGATCACCCATTCGGGAATGGCCTCGACCAGGCTCACGCGGCGGGGGTAGTCGTGGCCCACGTTGGCGACGGCCTTGCGGCGCCACTCGACGAGCTCGGCGGGCGGATCGCCCAACCAGCCGAACAGCGTGAGACCCAACTCCACGTCGGCGCGCACCGGTGCCCGGCCGAACACTCCGCCGCGCCGCATGGCCACATGGGCGGCGAGGGACTCGGCGTCGTGGACGGTCTCCGGGAAGACAGCGGTGATCTGGTCGTGGAAGTGCTTGGCCAGCGTCAGGGCGTAGCCGCTGTCGGGCCCCGGCGAGCCGAAGAGCACACCCTTGCGGCCCGACCCGAGGTCGGGATCGATGTCCCCGGGCCGGTCGGCCAGCCACCCGGCGGCCGGCGGCACGGCCACCGAACGGCGCGGCGCGTCCTCCGGACGGGTGGGGACGTACGGATCAACTGCCATATAGAGGAAACGCTACCCGGCCGGCGGGTCCTCACTCGTCTCGGCGGCGAGGAGGCCGTGGACGATCGAGTCGGACAGCGCCTGCCATGACGCCTCGATGATGTTCTCCGAGACGCCGATGGTGCTCCACGACCGTTCCTCGTCGGCCGAGTCGAGCAACACCCGGGTGACGGCGCCCGTCCCCTTGTGGGTGTCGAGGACCCGGACCTTGTAGTCGGTCAGGTGAATGCCGGACAGCGCCGGGTGGGCCTGGCCGATGGCCAGCCGCAACGCCTGGTCGAGCGCGTTCACCGGACCGTTGCCCTCGGCGGTGGCGATGACTCGCTCCCCCCGGGTCTGGAGCTTGATGGTCGCCTCGGTCGTGACCTCCCCGCCGGCCTGCTTCTCGACGATCACCCGGAAGCTCTCCAGCGCGAAGAACTCCTGCGTCCAGCCGGCGGCCGTCCGCAGCAGCAGTTCGAAGGAGGCGTCGGCCACTTCGAAGTGGTAGCCGGCGTGCTCCAGGGTCTTCAGCTGGTCGAGCACGTCGGTGACCGTCTCGTCGGACAGGTTGAGGCCGAGATCTTTGGCCCGCATGGCCACCGTGGAACGGCCGGCCATCTCCGAGACGACGAACCGGGTCAGGTTCCCGATGGCGTCGGGCTCGATGTGCTCGTAGGCGTCCCGGGCCCGGGCGATGGCGCTGGTGTGAAGCCCGGCCTTGTGGGCGAAGGCGCTGGTGCCCACGTAGGGGGACTGCGGATCGAGGGTCAGGTTGACGAGCTCGGCGATGTGATGCGAGACGGGGAACAGCAGCTCGAGCCGGTCCCGCGGCACCGTGTCGATCCCCATCTTCAGCGTGAGGTTGGGGATGATCGCCGTCAGGTTGGCGTTGCCTGTCCGCTCGCCGTATCCGTTGATGCAGCCCTGCACCTGGACGGCTCCCTGGCGGACGGCGGCCAGCGCGTTACCGACGGCGCAGCCAGTGTCGTTGTGGAAGTGGGCGCCGAGCCCGGCATCGGGCAGGGCGGCGCGAACCTCGGCGACGACCTGCTCGACGTCGTGGGGCAGCGTGCCGCCGTTGGTGTCGCACAGCACCAGCCGCGAAGCTCCCGCCTCGTGGGCCGCCCGCAGCACCCGCAGGGCGAACTCGGGATTGTTGCGGTACCCGTCGAAAAAGTGCTCGGCGTCCACGAACACTTCGAGCCCTGCGCTGTGGAGAAACTCCACGGAGTCGCTGACCATGACGACCGCCTCGTCGAGGGTCGTCCGCAGCGCCTCGGTCACGTGGTAGTCCCACGACTTGGCCACGATGCAGGCCACCGGGGTGCCGGCCTTGACCAGGTTGCGCAGCACCTCGTCTTCGTCGGCCTTCACGCCCGCCCGCCGTGTCGACCCGAAGGCCACCAACTGCGAGCGCTCCAGGCGCAACTCGGCCGGAGCCCGCTCGAAGAACTCGGCGTCCTTGGGGTTGGCGCCGGGCCAGCCGCCCTCGATGTAGTCGACGCCGAGGTGGTCGAGCTGCTCGGCGACCTTCAGCTTGTCGGCGACGGTGAGGGAGATCCCCTCCCGCTGCGACCCGTCCCGCAGCGTCGTGTCATAGATCTCGACCCGCTCGGGCCAGCGCGGGTCCCTAACTTCGGACATGTTCGAGCCATCCCTTATACGTCTCGACCTCGCCCCGGATGGTGGCGAAGTACATCTCCTGGATCTTGCGGGTCACCTCGCCGGGTTCCCCGATCACCCTGTCGTCGACTGCCCGGATGGGCACGACCTCGGCGGCCGTCCCGGTGAGGAACGCCTCGTCGGCGATGTAGAGGTCGCTGCGGAGGATGTTCTCCTCCACGACCTCGTACCCCAGGTCCCGGGCGATCACCATGATCGAGTCTCGGGTGATGCCATCGAGCGCCCCCGCGGACAGCGGGGGGGTGATAATTCGCCCGCCCTTCACCAGGAAGAGGTTCTCCCCGGTGCATTCCGAGACGTGGCCCTGCGTGTTGAGCAGGATCGCCTCGTCGTAACCGGACTTCAGGGCTTCGACCTTGGCCAAGCTGGAGTTGACGTAGAGGCCGGTCACCTTGGCGGCCGGCGGGATCATGTTCGGGTCCTGGCGTCGCCACGACGACACCTTCATGCGCACGCCGTGCTTGATGCCCTCCTCGCCCAGGTAGGTGCCCCAGGGCCACACGGCGATCGAAACGTTGACCG
>JAICGL010000357.1 GCA_025923175.1 Acidimicrobiia bacterium | reverse complement strand
GACGGCATGGTCACCTTCCGACTGATGAAACAGCGCGAGTCGTAGCCCATGGCATTCGAAGCCACCGACCGGAACGAACTGCGGAGCAAGCTCGAGGAGTACGCCACCACCGGCGACAAAGAGCTGCGCGACGAGATCGTCGGCTCCCAGGTTGGTCTCGCCGAGTACCTCGCCCGCCGGTTCAAGAACCGGGGCGAGCCCATCGAGGACCTCATCCAGGTCGCCCTGCTCGGCCTCCTCAAGGCGGTCGAACGGTTCGACCCGAGCCGGGGCCTGGAGTTCTCGACCTTCGCCACCCCGACCATCGTCGGGGAGCTCAAGCGCCACTTCCGCGACAAGGGCTGGGCGGTGCGGGTACCGCGGCGGGTGCAGGAGCTCCACCTGCGGATGGGGACGGTGGTCAACACCCTGTCCCAGGAGCTCGGCCGCTCCCCGACCATCCCCGAGATCGCCCAGCGCGCCGAGGTGTCGGTTGACGAGGTGCTCGAAGCGATGGAAGCCGGCCGGGCCTACCGGTTCAGCTCCATCGACACGCCGGCCGGCGAAGACGAGGACCGGGCCCAGAGCCCGGCGGCGGGGCAGCTCGGCGAGGACGACACGGGCCTCGAAGAGGTCGAACAGCGGATGCTGCTCTCACCGCTGATCGCCTCGCTGCCGAAACGCGAGCAGATGATCATCCACCTCCGGTTCTTCCGGGGCATGACCCAGTCGGAGATCGCCGCCCGGCTCGGGATCAGCCAGATGCACGTGTCCCGCCTGCTGGCCCGCAGCCTGGCGCAACTGCGCGATCGCGCCGGCGCCGAGGCCGCACCCGGTTAGCAGCGCATACCAGGGGGTAACCATCTGGCACCTGCGACACGAACCTAGGAGGCGAGAGATATGGGTGACATCGAGTCCAAGAAGGACGAGATGAAAGGCCGGATGAAGGAAGCGGCCGGCGACATGATGGACGACGACGAGCTGAAGCGGGAAGGCAAGGCCGACCGCATCGGGGGCACCGTCAAGGAGAAGGCCAACGAGGTCGTCGACAAGGCCAAGGACGTCATCGACCGGGATCGGTAGGATCCCGGGAAAACGAAGGGAACGCACGTGGATTTAGGGCTTGACGTCAAGGAGCGCAACGGTTGGGCGGTCCTGTCGGTACAAGGTGAGGTCGACGTCTACACGGCGCCCCAGTTCCGCGAGCAGCTGATTCAGCTGGTCGACCAGGGTCAACGCTCGATCCTGGTCGACCTCGAAGGTGTGGAGTTCCTCGACTCGACTGGGCTTGGTGTTCTCGTCGGCGGGCTCAAGCGCGTCCGCAGCCACGACGGTGACCTGGCCCTGGTGTGTACACAGCGCCGGATCCTGAAGGTGCTCGAGATCACCGGCCTCACCAAGGTGTTCACTATCCACGACAACGTCGACGCAGCTGTCGGCGGCGACGGCCAGAGCTGAGCGCCCAGCGGGCCGGGGGGATGGACCGAGTCGTCGAACTCGAGATTCCGGCCCGTCCGGAGTTTGTCGGCATCGCCCGCATGGCGGTGGGGGCGCTGGCCGGCATCCGCCCCGGGCTGGCCTACGAGCGCATCGACGACCTCCGTATCGTCGTGTCGGAGGCGTGCACCAGCGCCATCGAAGGGCTCGAAGAAACCAGCATCCTCAAGCTGCGCTGCGTCGACGGGCCGAAGGCCCTCGAGGTCCGCATCGAAGCACCCGGTTCGGTGTTCGAGAGCGCCTTCCCGCTCAGCGAACCGGAGCCGGAGGCCGACAACGCCGACAATTTCCGCATCTCCCTGATCCGGGCGCTGGTCGACGACGCCGACCTGAAGTCGTCGCCCGAGGGGACCGAACTCTGCCTGATCATGCACCGGGATGCGGCCTCTGGCGATGGTCTGGAGGGTGACCTTCCCGCCTAGACCATCGGCCAGGGGTACGGATACTCGGTCAGCGGCTGGGGGAAGACCCGCTCCGAGAGCAGCCAGGCCAGCCGGTCCTCGACCGCCTGGCGTTCGGCGGCCGACAGTAGGACGGTGAGCTCGCGTCCGAGTTCGGCGTCGAGCCGCACGCCGAACTCCTGCAGGGCGTCGAGATCGGTGGGAGGGATCGCTTCACCCTCGTAGTCCCAGATGACCGTGCGGAGCTTCACCGCGCAGTGGAACGACACGCCGTGGTCGATGCCCCAGATGTGGTCCTGGCGGTCCCGCAGGCAGTGGCCGGACTTGCGATCGGCGTTGTTGATCACGACGTCGAAGAGGGCGAACCGGCGGAAGGTGTCGCCGAAGTTTTCCCGCAACGTGAAGAAGTGCTCCTCGGGGTCGTGGTCGACGAATCGCTGCAGCATGCCGACGCCCGCCGGGCCGTCACGCAGGATCGTGAGCGGGACGATGCTCCAGCCGAGGGCCTCCGAGACCCGATGGGCCGCCACCTCCCGCTCGCACAGCGTGCCCCGGGGGAAGTCCCACAACGGCCGCTCGCCCTTGCGGGGCTTGTAGACGGCCAGGCTCTCGACGCCATCGCGTTCCAGCTTGACCAGGAACGTGGCGTTCGACGACCAGGGCATCCGGCCCAGCATCTCGATCTCTCCGCTTTCGAGAAGCGCCCGCTCCTCGGTGCTCCCCGGTTCGGGCTGGATCACGCGTTCACGCGTCGTCGTGGCGGCCGTGCCCGTTCAGCCGGGGGCAGACGTGGCCCGACGGGTCAAGCGGGCCGCCGCACAGTGGGCATGGTGGCCGGCCGCTCTCGACGGCGGCGCTGCCCCGGGTGGCCATGGCCCGGGCCTGGGCGGCGGTGAAGTAGAGGCGGGCGAGGTAGCCCTCCCCCTCGTCGCCGACCAGCGCCGCGACGGTCTCGTCCTCGACGTCGTCCTCGTCCTCGTCGTCCTCGTCGTCTTCGTCGTCACTGAGGGGCCGCTCGTGGAGTTCGAGGACGACGAGCTGGCGGGAGGCGTCGAAGCCGATCCCGATCGCCACCGCCCGGAAGAGGGGGACGGGGTCGCCTCTCAGCTCGCCGACGTCAGGGGCCAGCGGGGCGGGGATTTCCGTGCCCGCCTCGGGGAGCTGCGTCTCGACCTGGTCGAGGAGCATCTGGACGCGCTCGGCCAGCATGGCCACCTGCTGCTTCTCGACGAGGACGGACAGGACCTGCCCGTCCTTCTCCGCTTGGATGTAGAAGGCACGGTGCCCGGGCTCGCCGACGGCGCCGGCAGCGATGGAGTCGACGGGATCGAACTCGATCTCAGGCATCGCCGGAGTTTCCCTCGTTATTGGCGAGCGCGGCGCCGGGATCTGTCGTGGCGCCGGCGGCGGTGTCGACCTCACCCGACTTCGGGTCGGGCGGGCGCAATTCGTCGAGCGAGCCGGTGTCGTTGAGCTTCACGAGGGCGGCGCCGGCCGGGCCGAAGCGCAGCACGGTGCACGACGCGGGAGACACGAACAGACGCTGGAACAGGTCGAGGTGGACGCCCGTGTAGTGGGCCACCACGGCCTTGATGGGGTCGGCGTGGGAGGCGGCCACCACGATCTGGCCGGGATGGGCGGCGACGATGTCCTCCACCGCTCCGATGATGCGCGACTGCATCTCCCGCACCGACTCGCCCCCCGGGAACCGCACCGCCGACGGTGTCACCTGGACAAGCTTCCACAGATCGGTGCCGCGCAACTCCTCGATCTTGCGGCCGGACCATTCGCCGTAATCGGCCTCGAACAGACCGGGGGCGTCGTTGACCGACAGCGCGTGGGGCGCAGCGACCGCTTCCGCCGTCTGCCGGCACCGCTCCAACGGGCTCGAGTACACCGCCGCTACCGGCAACCCGGCCAGCCGCTCCCCTGCCGCCTCCGCCTGCTGCCGGCCCTTGTCCGACAATCCGATCCCGGGACGGCGCCCCGACAGGATCGGCCCGGTCTCCTCCGTCACCCCATGCCTGACGAGGACGAGCGTGGTGAATGGCGGCGCCTTGGCGGTCGCTTCCTCGGGTGCGGGTTCAGGTTCAGGGAGGGCCATCGCCGCGGATCGTAGTGATTACCGGGGGACACCCCCGAACCCCCGGGCGCCCGCTGACCCGTGGCCTCCACCCACCTTCTGGCGTTCCTTTACCGGGAAACAGCGGAAAAGGAACGCCAGTTGGGCTTGGTCAGCTGGAGAAGCGGAGAAGTTCGGCGGCGACGGGGCATGACGGGCGGGCGAGCTGTGCGCGCGGCACCGGACCGGCCGGACCGGCGATCTCGTCCACGGCGGCAAGGGGCACGACCTCGAAGGCGGGGTCCTCGCCGACGCGGCGGACCAGAGCGTCGTAGAGCGGGCCGGGCAGGACCCGTCCGACGCCGGCGACGAGCCACACCGGCCGGTTGGCCTCGCGGGCGGCAGCGGCGAGGGCCGCCGACCCGGTGGCGGCCAAGAAGCTGTCGGGCCCGACGGCGGAGGCCTCGAGCAGCGCCAGGACGCAGCGCCGGCCGGCCGCGGCCACCGCGCCGGGCTTCAGGTGGAGGGCATCGACGCCGTGCCCCTGGAGCCAGTCGACGCAGCCCCAGCCCTCGTCCACCGACGGCAGGACCAGGACCCGGTCGGCCGCATCTTCACCGGCCCCCATCCGGCCGCGCATCCGCAGGGAGGCGGCGGCCTGGTCGGGCCAGCCGACGATTGCGATCGTCCCACCGGGAAGATCGCCGGCCAGCGCGACCGGGGTGCGGTCGCGTTCGAGGTCGGCGGCGGCATCCATCGCCTCGAAGGCGGGTTCGAGCGAGCACAACACCCGGGACGCCAGCCACCACAGCGGCGCCGAGGCCGGCCGCCGCTCGATCAGCCGGCGGG
>JAICGL010000356.1 GCA_025923175.1 Acidimicrobiia bacterium | reverse complement strand
TGACGTGTTCACGATCGCACGACTGCGCGCCTGACTCCGACGGAAACCGCGTAGAGGGCCGTGGCGGTGAGTGCGATCGTGCCGCCGGCGGCGATGTCGAAGGCGGCCGACAGGCAGAGGCCGAGCACACCGCTCAGCGCGCCGAGGGCGGCGGCGAAAACGGTCATCGGACCGACCCGCTCCGTCCATTGCCGGGCGGCCAGGGCCGGCACCGTGAGGAGCGCTACGGCGAGGAGGGTGCCCACGGCCGGCACGCACACGACGAGCGCCACGGTGACCACGACCAGGACGAGGGTGTCGAGCGTCCGGCCCGGATAGCCGAGCGCCGTCAGGCCGCCCGGGTCGAAAGCGCCGAGCACGAGCTCCTTGTGGAAGGCGGCCAGTATGCCGAGGAGCACCGCGGCGACGACGGCGGTGGTGACCAGATCGGCGGTGTTGACCGTGACGATCGAACCCACCAGGTAGGCCGACAGGTCGCGGGAGGCGCCCGGCTGCGCCGAGAGGACCAGCACCCCGACGGCGAAGCAGCCGGCCAGGACGATACCGATGGCGCTGGAATCATCGATCTGGCGCAGCGACCCCAGGGCGACGATGAGGAGCGCCACGGCGATGCCGACGACAGCGCCGCCGGCGAACAGGCTCACGCCGAGCAGCGATCCGAAGACCACACCCGGGAACGTCGCGTGCGACATGGCCACGACGAAGAATGGCAGCCGCCGCAACAGCACGTGGACGCCGACGGCGCCGGCCAGCGCACCCACCATGACGGCTTCGATGAGCGCCAGGCGGAAGAAGTGCTGCCCGAAACTGTCGACGACGGTGCTCATGCGCGCCGGAACAGGAGACGGGCCGCTCCCGCGGCGGCGAACCCCAGCGTGTAGGCGATGACGACGGTCGCGCCGGCGGCCAGCCGCACGTCGTGATGGAGCGACGCCTCGTAGCTGGCCGACAGCCCGATCCAGCCGAGTAGGACGGCGACCCCGGCGGCGGCGGCCATCGCCCCCGGGATGCTCTTGGTCAGGAGGCGGCCGGTGGCGGCCGGGGTGACCACGAAGGCGACGACGAGCACGGTCCCGATGGCCCGGACGGCCACGACCACGGTCGCGGCGGTCACGGCGTAGAGCACGGCATCGAGCAGCCGCACCGGCAGGCCGATGGCGGCGGCCTGGGTCCGGTCGAGCGCCAGGAGCACCAGTTCCTTGTGCAGCAGGGCCAGCACCACGAGGCACAGGCCGCCGATGACGGCCGTCTCGACCACTTCGGCCCGGCTCACATCGAGGATGCGTCCAAAGAGGAGGGTCCCTAGGTCGGCGGCATAGCCCGTCCGGCGGGACACCACCACCACGCCGACCGCGAAGAACGAGGCGATGATCACGGCCAGAGCGGAGTCAACATCGATCTTTTGGCGCGCGTTGGTGAGCATCGCGAGCAGCCCCACGGTGAGGGCGGCGGCCGCCGCCGCCCCCGGCAGGAGTGGCCACCCGAGGGCATAGGCGATGGCGATCCCCGGAAACACCGTGTGCTGCACCGCTTCGGTCACGAAGGCGAGGCGCCGCAAGGCGACGTGGACCCCGACGACCGCCCCCAGCGTGCCGAGGAGCAACACTTCCACCAGCGCCCGGGACATGAAGCCGAGCCGGTAGGGATCGAAGATAAACGCCCGCACTCAGGTGGTGGTGACGATGGTGCTGTCCCCGGCGAGCACCACCGCGCTCCGGCCGTACGTTTCGCCGAGCAGTTCGGGCGTGAGCGCTTCGGCGATGGGGGCGAAGGCGACCTGGTGATGGTTGAGGAGGCATCCGGTGTCGCAGGCCAGGTGGGCGATGCTCAGGTCGTGCGTGGCCATGACCACGGCAACGCCCTCCTTGCGTTGCTCGGCCAGCACGTCGAGGAGGACTTCGGTGGTGGTGGTGTCGACTCCGTTGAACGGCTCGTCGAGCAGGAGCAGCTCCGGCTGCTGGGCCAGGGCCCGGGCCAGCAGCACCCGCTGGCGCTGACCCCCCGAGAGGACGCCGAACCGGTCGCCGGCCCGGCCGCCCAGCCCGACCCGCTCCAGGACCTCTTCGGCCACCGCCCGGTCGGCCCGCCCCGGGCGGCGGACCCAGCCGATGCGCCGGTACCGACCCATCAGCACGACCTGGGCCACGGTGACGGGGAACTCGGAGTCGAGCGTGTCGGCCTGCGGCACGTAGGCGACCCGACCCCGGGCCCGGGCCGGAGTGGTGCCCAGGACTTCGATGCGACCCGTCATGGCGTCGACGAGGCCGAGGATCGCCTTGATGAGAGTGCTCTTGCCCGCGCCGTTGGGCCCGATGAGCGCCAGCGACCCGCCCGGCGCCACCTCGCCGGTTACGCCGGCGAGCACCGAACGCCGGCCGTAGGTGACGCCGAGGGCGTCGAGCCGCAGGGCCGGGGCGGCGACGGTCTCAGCTGAGGTTCTCAATGATCACCCTGGTGTTGTGTCGGATCATCTTGAGGTACGTCTCGCCGGCGCTTCCGGGTGGGCCGAGCGAATCGCCGTAGAGGGAATCGTCGCCGGCCACCACGCGGACCCCGGCGTCGCGGGCGATGGTCTCGGCCGTCTTCGGCGGCAGGGAGGTCTCCGAGAACACCGCCTTCACCCCGGTGCTCTTGACGACCCTGACGATGCTCGAAATGTCCTGGGCCGACAGGTCGGCCTGTGAGTCGAAGCTGGGGATGATTGAGCCCACGAACTCCAGACCGTAACGGTCGACGTAGTAGTGGAAGGCGTCGTGGTTGGTGACGATCTTCTTGTTGGTCAGGCCCGCGATCTGGGAGGCGATCTCGGCGTCGAGGCGGTCGAGCTCGGCCGCGTAGGCCGCCTCGTTGGCCTCGTAGTCGGCCCGGTGGGCTGGGTCGGCAGCAGCCAGGGCCAGGGCAATGTTGTGCACCATCACCTTGGCGTTGCGCGGGTCCTGCCAGATGTGGGGATCTCCCTCACCCTCGGGCCCTCCCTCGCCCTGACGGATAGTGACGCCGGTGGCAGCCTCCACGATCGTGGCCTTCGATCCGGCGTTCCTGATCGTGGAGTCGAACCAATCCTCGAGACCGACGCCGTTCTTGATGATGACCCTGGCCTGGGCCAGCCGGGCGATGTCGCCGGGCGATGGCTCGAAGTCGTGGGCATCGACGTTGGGCTTGAGGATGCCGTAGACGTCGACCCTGTCGCCGCCGACGGCCCGGGCAAAGTCGGTCAGTTGCGTCGTGGTCGTCACCACCGGCAGGCGGCCGTCGACCGATCCCTGCTCAGTGGCCTCGCTCGCGCCACTGCAGCCGACGCCCAGGGCCAGGCAGGCGGCGAGCATGAGTGTGGCGGGGGAGAAGCGTCGCACTCGTACCTCGAAGGCAGATGCTTACGGATTGAGATTCATTCTCATTCTAGCAAGGACCGCAACCAGGGGCTAACGGAACAGGAGTGCGACGGCAAGGCAGGCGACCCCCTCGCCCCGGCCCAGCGCCCCGAGCCCTTCGGCCCGCTTGGCCTTCACGCTGACCGGCGTCCCGACGACCCCGGCCAGTCGCTCTTCCATGGCGGCTTTGTGCGGCGCCAGCTTCGGGGCCTCGAGGACGACCGTGGTATCGACGTTGCCGATCGACCACCCCTCGGCCTGCACCAGGCCGACGACATGGCCCAGGAGGGTGAGGCTGTCGGCGCCCCGCCAGCGAGAGTCGGTATCGGGGAAGTGGGTGCCGATGTCGCCGAGCCCAGCGGCGCCGAGGAGGGCGTCGGCAACGGCGTGGGCCAACACGTCGGCGTCGCTGTGCCCGGCCAGCCCCCGCTCGCCCGGGAGGACGACACCTCCGAGGACGAGCCGTCGCCCCGCCTCGTCGCTCCAGGGGTGAATGTCGAATCCCTGCCCGACCCGGGCGGCTGTCACTGTCTTTGGCGGCTCACGCCGCCTCTGTCGGGGGGACGCCCCCCAACCCCCGGCGACCGCCGGGTGAGGAGGTCTTCGGCCCGGACCAGGTCCTCCGGCCCGGTGACCTTGAGGTTGGACGGGTCGCCCTCGACCACCACCACCCGTCCGCCCGCCACTTCGACGAGCGCGGCATCGTCGGTGGCGTCGCCCCCTCCGGCGTGCGCCTGCCGCAGCGCCCCGGCGGCGAACGCCTGTGGAGTCTGGATCGCCCGCAACGTCGGCCGGTCGAGCGTCTCGAGAACGAGCCCGTCCGCCGGGTCGACCCGCTTGATGGTGTCGGCGACCGGCACCCCGGGGACGGCGCCGTCGGCTCCGGCCCGGACGGCGGCGATGACCCGCTCGAACAGGGCGGAATCGGCCAGCGGACGGGCGGCGTCGTGGACCACGATCACGGCAGCGTCGGCCGGCACCGCCTCGAGCCCCGCCCGGACCGACCCCGAGCGGGTGGAGCCGCCGGCCACGGAGACCACCCCCGGGGGCAGGGTGGCGTCGAGGTGGGCGGCAGGAAGGACGGCCACGACCCCGCCACAGGCCGCGCTCGCCGCGGCCAGTGCCCAGTCGATCAGGCGGAGCCCACCGAGATCGAGGAACTGCTTGGGAGCGGCGTCTCCGAATCGGCTGCCCGACCCGCCCGCCACGACAATCGCCCACACGTCACCCATCGGCCCGCACCGTAACCGGCCCTGTTGGCGGGGACAGGCGCGCCCGGGGAACCGCCGAAATTGGGGGTTGGCACTATCCAGAAATGCCGGTGATCAATATTCGCAGTTGCGGGTGTCATCACCCTTGCTCACGACGCAGCTGTCGAACCCGCCCCCGCCGTCGAGCTTGTCGAGATCGTCGTCGTCGCTGCCGACGATCACGTCGTCGCCGTCCCCGCC
>JAICGL010000355.1 GCA_025923175.1 Acidimicrobiia bacterium | reverse complement strand
GAGTAGTCGTCTGGCTCGATGGCGAGCACGACATCGCTACGGAAGCCATCCTGGCCGACACGCTGGCGAAAGTGACTTCCGCCTGCGATGCCGATCTGGTCGTCGACTTGAGCGGTGTCACGTTCATGGGCACCGCCACGATCGATCAGCTGTTACGGGCCCGGAGCCTCCTGTTGGGCCTGTCCCGGAACCTGACGCTCCGTTCCCCGTCGAAGAGTGCCCGCCGCCTCCTCGACCTGTGCGACCTCACTGGCCTCGTCGAGCCGCGCGAGGACGTCATTCGAATATCTCCACCGTTGCCCATGTAGAGCTACGGCCGTGCGGCTCGGCGGTCGGCGGTCTTGTTTGCCTTACGGCGCTTGCGGTCGTCAACAACGCGACGCGCCGATTCATAGTCGGAGGCCTGGGGCTCGGCCTTCAACCGGAGCCAGGCTTCCAGCCGGCCACGGGCCAGGCGACCGTCGGACAGCGCCGCGGCGAGAGCGCATCCCTCCTCGCCGGCATGGCTGCAGTTGGCGTAGGCGCAGTCACGGGCGAGGACTTCGACGTCGTGAAACGCCTGCTCCACCCCCTCGCCGGCGCCGACGACCGACAGGGCCCGCATCCCCGGAGTGTCGATCAGGAGCCCGCCTCCGGGAAGGAGGACGAACTCGCGGTGGGTGGTCGTGTGGCGCCCCTTGCCGTCGCTGCGCACCGCGCCCGTCGCCAGGAGGTCGGCCCCCGCCAGCAGGTTCACCAGTGTCGATTTCCCTGCTCCGGACAGCCCCAGCAGCGCAACCGTCCGCCCCGGGACGAGGTAGGGCGTCAGGTCTCCTATGCCGTCACCCGTGGTCGCGCTGACGACCACGACGTTGACGCCGTCGGCGACCGACTTCACCGACTCGACCGCCTCGGCCACCTCTTCCGCCGACGCCGCGTCGGACTTGGTGATCAGGACGACGGGCGTGGCGCCGCTCTGCCAGGCCAGCGCCAGGTACCGCTCGAGGTGGCGGAGGCTGAGATGTCCGTCGAGGGCATCGCACAACAAGACGGTGTCGATGTTGGCGGCGACGATCTGCGGCGCTGTGCCCTTCGTGCCGGCCGCTCTGCGGAAGACGCACCGGCGGGGAAGGACGGCCACGATCCGTTGCCGGTCGTCGTTGGCCGCTCCCGGACCGAGAGCCACCCAGTCGCCGACCGCTATCTCCACACCGCGCTCCGCCACGACCCGGTCCACGGCCTCTCCGGTCATGACGCTGCACAGACCGCGGTCGACCCGCGACACCCGGGCGGGCAGGAGTGTCGGATCCGACAGCTCGGCCAGCGCTGCAGCCCAGCCTTCGTCCCACCCGAGGGCCGCCAACCCCGGAACCGCTACCACAACGCACTCCTCACGATGCGACAGTCCTTCGGCGCTACCAGGGTCCGGAGCAACGCTGGGTCATCCCCCACGGTACACCCGGGACTGTCCGCCCCGGATGGCCGGGAAGCGGGACGGGCCGCAGGAGCAGTACCATCGGTGGCGACGAGTCGCCCCGGACCCCGGTGACATCTCTCCCGTCCGTGGAGAGATGAACCGGAGCGAGGATGAGCGCAGCGCCCAGTGAGGCACCGGCTGAACGGCAGCGGTGGAGGGGTGGGATCCTCCACCGGCGTTCGGCCGTCCTCCTCGTCATCGGCGCGGGGGCCTTCGGGATGCTGGACCCGCCCGCCGATGGGGCTGGACCTCCTCCCGGAGGCACGACCTTCACCCGCCGTTACTACCCTCCGGTCGTGACCGGGGACGAAGTCCAGCTCGGCCCGTCCACCCTGATCACCAAACTTCCCTGAACCTTCTGACAGCAGTGAAGATGGCTCATCGCTGCTGGAGGTGGGCTTCCCATCCGGGCTGCTCGAGCAGGCGGGCGAAGTCGGCGGCGTCGAGCTCGTCGAGCGGCGGGCCGGCGTGGGCCTCGTCGGCCTCGGCGGGCCGGGTGAGGAGACGGATGGCGACGCCTGCCCGGCGGAGCTGGTTCACGACGGGCAAGGGCAGCGCGACGACGCCGCGCACGCCGCACTTCGGGCAGGGGAAGCTCATGCGGGCCGTCCCCGAGTCGGCATCGACATGGAGGCGGGCAATGGACGATCCGAAACAGACCTCGCCGCAGTCGCGGCAGAGGGCTCGGATCAAGGTCGGCTCAGAGGGTTTCGAACGCATCGCCATCTCCTGGTGTCGCGGGCCACGCGGTGCGCTACCAGGGACTGGAGCAACGCTCCCGAACCCGGCCGTCAGGAGACGAGCCGACGGCGGATCCGGTCCAATATCGAAGCTACCACTGCAGGGGCAGGGCCCAAACCTGACAGAGGTGTGGCCCCAGCCGACCGGCCGGGGCCACACCTTTCATCCGCTGCGGGGCAGTGCGCGTTGCGTCAGATCATGCAGGGATGACTCCGAGCTGGGTGAGCATCGTCATGAAGTCGAGGTAGTGCCGCATGCGAACCACCTTGCCGCCCTCGACGACGAATACCTGCACGGCCTCGACCTCAACGGCCTTGCCCGTGGCGGGAAGCTTGCCGCTGGGGAGTTCGAGCGGCCCGTTGTGGGTGCCGATCCACGTGATCTCGAGAGCGGCGGTGGAGCCGGCCGCGGTGCTGCACGAGATCTTCCCCCGGATGTCCGGGAAGGCTGCCTTCCAGCCCTTGGCGACTTCGAGGACGGCTTCGCTCCCGTTGATCGAACGGTTTGAACCCTTTTCCTCGTAGACGACGTCGGCAGAACAGGTGGCAGTGAAGCGCCCCCAGTCAGCATCGTTGAAGGCTTCGATAAATTCGTTGGCTAGAGCGGCCGCTTCCAAATGGCTCCTCTTCCGCGCATCGCTGATGCGCAAACCAGGGACGGTGATGGGCCCTGGTCTCAGTCAGGCAACGGGGTGACCCCCGGCTGCTACTGCCACCGTGCGCCTGTGCGACACGGATAGATATGGCCATTCATGACCATTTCCGGCCCGGCCTTCGGCAAGGCTGTGATGTCCCGCGCCCGCCACGAGCGCGGGACCGTTACATAGGGGAGGGGTCGCCGGACGCTTCGTGGCTCATCGTCTGCGCCCAGAACCATGTGGCCTGGCCGAGCAACCCGGCCGCCTCGCGCACCAGGTCGACGAGTTGCTCGATCACCACGGCTTGGTCGGTGATCTGACGGTGGCCGAGGGTGTGGCCGTCGGCGGCCAGCGAGACGGCGACGATCCGGGACACGTCGGAGCGGAGACGATCGGCGCGCTCGCACAGACCCATCGTTTCGACGAGGGCTTCGTGAGCCTCCCGGTTGAACCGGGCGCGTAGGCGGCCAGGAACGTCAGACACGAGATGCAACCTCCGGTGCCGACACCCTCGGGCTCGTGTGCCCCAGAGGTCTTGTTCACACCGGCAGGGTCCAGGCCGGCCTTCACCCGTACAATTCGGACTGGACGGACTGATTCCCTGCAGCGGCGAAGTCGGTCAGGAGGTGCGGGGCCCCGTTTCGTCGCCCAGCGCGGTTCCGAGTTCCTGGCGGGAAGAGATCCCGAACTTGCCGTAGACGTTGCCGAGATGGAACTCCACCGCCCGGGTGCCGACGAAGAGCTTCTGGGCGATCTCCCGGTTGGTGAGGCCGCTGGCCGCCAGGCGGGCCACGCGATGCTCGGCGGGGGTCAGCACCGTCGAACCTCGGGGTTGACGCCGGGGACGGGCGCCGGTGGCGACCAGGTCCTCACGGACGCGCCCGGCCAGGGTGACCGCGCCGCAGCGGTCGGCCAGTTCCAGCGCTTCGTTGAGCGGCGCGGCCGCGTCGGATCGCCGCCCGGCGCGGTGCAACGCCGCACCGAAGTCGGCCAGCGCCCGGGCCGACTCGAGCCGCCAGGGAGTCCCGGACAGCGCACCGACGGCCTCCTCGAGATGTCCGAGGCCGGCGGCGCCCCCTGTCACGACCCCCATCGTCCGTAAGGCAACACCGATGGGACGGGCCGCTCCGAAGGCCCGGGCCAGTTCCAGCTCCTCGGAGACGAGGCGCAGCGCTCCATCCCGATCACCTGCAGCGTGCAGGGCGGTGGCCGCCGTGGAACGCCACGGCATGATGGCGGGGGTGACGGCGCCGAGGAACTCGACCATGATGCGGCCGGCGTCGAGGGCGTGTTCCGCCGCTCCCGCCGGCTCGTCGTCGATGATGCAAAGGCAGGCCCGGGCATGGCAGATGAACGCCTCGGTGACGGTGTTGCGCCACGGCCCTTCGGAGTCGGTGAGGCTGAGGAGCTCCGCCGCCCCAGGCCGGTCCCCCTGCTCGAGGAGGGCCAGGGCGAGGACCGCCCTGGCGCCGGGGAGTGCCGCGGTCCAACCCTGCTCGGCGGCCTCCACCGCCCGCTGGGCCTCGGCGGCAGCGTCGGCCACCGCTCCCTGTTGCCACCGGAGGAGGGACCGCCGGTGACTGGCGTTGGCAATGGACATGACCCAACCGTGGCGTTCCGCCCCGGCCAGGGCGACGTCGAGCGCGGCGTTGGCCCGTTCGTGGTCGTCGGCCCAGATGAGGGCCGACACGGCGTCGTAGTAGGCGAGGCCGTCGGGGCCCGCCGCATCGAGGAGCGCTGTACCCGAGAGGGCCTTGCGGGCCGCATCCCTCACCTCGTCGCACGGGCGGCCGGCCAGCAGCCATTCATAGGACAGTTCGGCCAGCAGCATCAGCTTCTCGGGATCGTCGCCGGGCGGCAACGCCGCTTCGGCTTCGGCGATCAGCGCCGGAGTGCGTCCAGGCGGGAAGACGCGGCCGGCCTGGAGGAGGGTCGTCAGAAATTCGAGCCGGAGCGGGGCAGATGCGGTCCCAAGCTTCTCGAGACCTTGCCGGAGG
>JAICGL010000354.1 GCA_025923175.1 Acidimicrobiia bacterium | reverse complement strand
TACGGACTGCCATCGCCAGTGAGAATGCCGTACACGCATCCCGCGGCGGTGAGGGCCCGGCCCAGCAGCTTCGGATCGTCCAGCTGGCGGGCCAAGGAAACGGCTTCGTCGGCCTCGCCCGTGCCCTTGCCGGATGAGAGAGCCATCCAGGCGTCGAGCACAGCAGCGTCGCCCAGAGCCCGCGCCCGGACGCCAGGCCCGACAGGGCCGGCGTCACCGTCGGCGAGGGCGGCGTCGAGCCAGCCCCGTCCCTCGAGGAGGCGATGGCGATCCAGCCACAGCGGCTGAAGCGACGACGCCAGCCGGAGCGCCACCTCGGCGTCCGACGTCTCGAGGCTCCACTGGAAGGCGGCGCGAAGGTTGTCGATGTCGGCCTGGACACGGTCGAGCTGGCGATCGACCTCTTCGTGGCCCGCCGGCTCGAGCTCGGCCGCCACCAGCAGGTAGTGATCGCGGTGACGGGTACGGACGGACTCGGCTTCACCCGACTCAGCCAGCTTCTCGAGCGCGTACTGCCGGACGGTCTCCAGCAACCGGTACCGGGTGGCGGCCGCCGACTCCTCGGTCGAGACCAGCGACTTGTCGATCAGGAGCGCGAGCTGGTCGAGCACCTGGTGGCGCGCCAGGGCTTCGCCGTCACCGACCGCCTGCGCTGCATCGAGGTCGAACCCGCCCGCAAAAACGGCCAGCCGGCGCAGCAGGGTTCGCTCCGGATCGGTCAGCAGGTCGTACGACCAGTCGACCGAGGCGCGCAGGGTCTGCTGGCGGCGCACCGCCGTCCGGGAGCCCCCGGCCAGGAGCCGGAACCGGTCGTGGAGACCGGTCAGGATCTCGGCCGGAGAAAGCGCGCGCAGACGGGCTGCGGCCAGTTCGATCGCCAGCGGGAGGCCGTCGAGCCGCTGGCAGATCTCGGATACCGTCCCGGCCATTTCGCCGCTCACCACAAATCCGGGGCGGGCCCGCCGCGCCCGGTCGGTGAACAGCTCGATGGCGTCGCCGGTCAGCGACAGCGACGGCACCCGCCACATGACCTCGCCGTCCACACTGATCGGCTCGCGGCTGGTGGCCAGGATTGTGAGCACCGGGCAGGCGCGCAGCAGCGCCTCGACGAGCACGGCGCAGGCGTCGAGCAGATGCTCGCAGTTGTCGAGAACGATCAGCGCCTGACGGTCCTCGATGAAGCGGGTGAGGGTGTCGATCGTCGAGCGCTGCGCTGCGTCGCCCAGGCCGAGCGCACGGGCCACGGCGATGGGGACGACGGCGGGGTCGTTCAGCGGAGTCAGGTCGACCTGCCACACCCCGCCGGGAAACTCGGCCAGCGTCTCAGCGGCCACCTGGAGGGCGAGGCGGGTCTTGCCCGCGCCGCCCGTCCCGATCAGGGTGACGAGCCGGTTGTCGGCCAGCAGCCGGCGCACCGCGGTCATCTCCGTCTCCCGCCCGATGAAGCTGGTGAGCTGGACGGGCAGGTTGTGCGCAAAGGAATCGAGTGACCGCAGCGGTGGGAACTCGGCGGGCAGGTCGGGATGGCAGAGCTGCACCACCTGCTCCGGCCGGGCCAGGTCACGCAACCGGTGGCGCCCGACATCACGGTCTGGCCGCCGTGGGCGAGATCGCGCAGGCGGGCCGCCCGGTTGACGGCCGGACCCATGTAGTTGCCCTCGTCGCGCAGTTGCGCTTCCCCGGTGTGGAGACCGATGCGGAGCCGGATGGGGGCGAGGGGGGCCCGCTGCAGGTCGAGGGCACAGGCCACGGCGCTCGAGGCGCGGGGGAACGAAACGACGAAGCTGTCGCCCTCGCCCTGCTCCACGGGGCGCACCCCTCCGTGGCCGGCGACCGTCTCACCGAGGACGCGATCGAGGCGCGCCATGGCCTCCGTCATGGGTTCGGGCTCGGATTCCCACAGGCGGGTCGAGCCTTCGACATCGGCCAGCAACAGCGTGACCGTGCCGGTCGGTAGTGCCTCTCGCACGCCCGCGTCACTCCAGGTCAACGGCGGCATCTCGGTGCGGGCCCAAGTCTCGTCCACACCCCTCACCTTGCGCCATTGGCAGGAGCGGGAACATCAGCGCGATCGCGTACGAATTCTCCCGGCCGGTGCGGATTTACGACCCCACTCTCCATTCGCTTACGACCTCTGGCCGATGGTCTTCAGCCCTCCGGCACGCATCGTGGGCCTCATCACGAGGGGAGAAACCATGACCGCCGATACCGCGACCACCGCCACGCTGGACATCCTCGCCGCCGACTTCCGGGTCAACTCCCGGACGGTTCGAGACGCAGCGGAGCGCCACTGGTACGCAGAGACCGCGTTGGGACCGGCCGTGCTCCGCTACGAGGACTGCGCCGCCATCCTCCGCGACCGGCGCTTCCGCCAGGCCGGCGCCGACCACATGGCCAACCAGGGCATCACCGACGGGCCGGTGGCCGAGATGTGGCGGGATGTCATCCTCAACATCGAAGGCGAGCGGCACAACCGCCTCCGTCGCCTCGTCAGCCGGGCCTTCACGCCGAACGCCGTCGACGAACTCCGACCCGGGATGCGGGCGATCGCGCATGACCTCGTCGACACCTTCGCCCCGGCCGGGGCCTGCGAGTTCATGGGCGACTTCGCCGACCACTACCCCCCGCAGGTGATGTTCGACCTCCTCGACATCCCTGAGGAGATGCAGCCGCAGTTCCTGGAGTGGGGCAAGACCCTGGGCCTGACGGTCAGCTACTCGGTGGCGGAGAACGTCGACGCCATCGAAGCCGCGCTGAACGGCCTCTATGACGCCACGGACCTGTTGTGCGCGTCACGGCGGCGGCGACCCGGCGACGACCTGATCTCCCGGCTCGTGGCCGCCGCCGACCGGGGGGACCGTCTCACCACGCAGGAACTCCGATCGATGCTGGTGGCGCTCGTCGTCGGCGGCCAGGACAGCACCCGCAACCAGCTCGGCCTGGCGATGGCCCTCTTTGCCCGGCACCCCAACCAGTGGGCCCTCCTGGCCTGCCGTCCGGAGCTGGCCGCTCAAGCCACGGAGGAGGTCATGAGGGTCGCCCCGACCGTGCCGATCGTCTGGCGGGCCGCCACCGAGGACGTGGTCTGGCGGGACCTGTCGATCCCCGCAGGCACCCGCATCTGGCTCCTGGTCGGCGCCGCCCACACCGAGGAGGCGACCTTCGGGCCGGGTGCCGCTCGCTTCGACATCAGCGTCGCCGAACGGCCGGCGCAGCTGGCCTTCGGCCACGGCGTCCACTACTGCCTCGGCGCGGCCCTGGCCCGGGCCGAGATCGCCGAAGCCCTTCCCATCCTTGCGGCGCGGCTGCCATGTCTCGAGCTGACCAGCGCGCCGGAGTTCCGTCCGGACATCTCCGGGTTCACCGGCCCGACCTCGCTGCCGATTCGCTTCCAGCCGCTCGGCGGCTGAGGAGAGCGACAGAGCAGAGGCCGTCGTTACCAGCGCATCATCGGGAGCGGGCGGGTGAGGTGGGTGACGGCGTAGCGGGCGATGCCGGGCATGGCCACGGCCTTGTAGGCCTCGTTGAGGGGGAAGGTGGCCCGCAGGTCGCGGATCCAGCTGCGGGGGATGCCGAAGCGGATCTTGGTGAAGGTCACGTCGATCCAGTCGGCCTTGCGCATGGCGTCGACCATCGGGGCGTACTCGCCCGTGTACGGCCGTACCTTGTGGTGGTTGTGGATCATCAGCCGCATCTCCGGCTCCCACTCGGGCCGGCCCATCGCCTCCAGGTAGTCCTTGGCCAGATCTGAGGCCTTGCCGAGGTAGTCGAGGCTGCCGGTGAGGAAGAACGGCAGGTCGTGGAACGCCGCCATGATGGCGAAGCGGTCGTCGCGGTGGGGCTCGTCGGGCACGAGGAAGCGGCCGATGTTGAGCATCCGGAAGCAGTGGTTCCGGTAGCCGTTGTATCCGATGCCGAGGTCCTTCTGGTACGGCCCGAGGATGTCGTCCATCAAGCCCGACTCGGTGACGATCTCGACCATTCGCCCTCTCCCCCCACGGCTCCCGCCGCCTCGTGCTTGGCGGCCGGATGATACTTCATAATGAGGTATCGTGCTCGGTGTGCGAAAGCTGACCCCGACGTCCTACGCCATCCTCGGGTTGCTGGGCCTGCGGTCGTGGTCGGCATACGAACTGACGAAGCAGGGACGGCGCAGCCTCCACTTCTGCTGGCCCCGGGCCGAGACCCGCATTTACCAGGAGCCGAAGAACCTGGTGGAGCACGGCCTGGTGAAGGCGACCAGCACGGCGAACGGGCGGCGGGCGCGGACCGAGTACGCCATCACCGCCAAGGGGCGCAGGGCGTTGCGGGCCTGGATGGGCGAGCCGTCGGCACCGCCCCGACTGGAGTCAGAAGCGCTGCTGCGGCTCTTCTTCGCCGACCACGGCACGAAGGACGGCCTCCTGGCCACCCTGACACAGCTCGAGGGGCAGGCCCTGGCCATGCGCCGCCAGGCCGTCCTGCAGGGATCCGAGTACCTGGCCGGCGACGCGCCGTTCCAGGAGCGGATCCACATCCTGGGCCTCGTCGGCCGGTTCACCCTCGACCACACGGCCCTGGTGGCCGGCTGGGCCCGGTGGGCCCGGGCCGAGATCGAGCGCTGGCCCGACGTCGATTCCGGGGAGGTCAGCCCCGAGGTCGTCCGGGACTTCGAGGCGGCGCTGGCCGAACTGGCCGGAGATGCTCCAGTCGAGGGGGCGGCCGGCCGATAGGTAGAGCATGGCCGACGACAGTCCCGTCTATCTGCCCTGGTACGAAGCGAGCCCCGAAGGGCTCGACGAGTTCGCCCAGATCAAGCGGGTGGTCGACCAGTTGCAGGACCGGCGGGACGCCCCGCTCTCT
>JAICGL010000353.1 GCA_025923175.1 Acidimicrobiia bacterium | reverse complement strand
GACGAGCTGGACTCCATCGGCCGGGCCCGCACCGGGACCACGCCGGGGAGCGGCGGCACCGACGAGCGGGAATCGACGCTCAACGCCCTCCTCGTCGAGATGGACGGCTTCGGCAAGGACAGCAACGTCATCGTCATCGCCGCCACCAACCGGCCCGACGTGCTCGACTCCGCCCTGCTGCGGGCGGGGCGCTTCGACCGCCAGGTGACGGTGGCGGCCCCCGACCGCAAGGGCCGGACCCGCCTCCTCGAGCTCTACACCGGCGACCGGCGCATCGCCGCCGACGTCGACTTCGTGGCCCTGGCCCGGCGCATGCCCGGCCTCACCGGGGCCGACATCGCCAACCTCGTCAACCAGGCCGCCCTGGAGGCCGCCCGGTCGGGCCGGGAAGAGCTCTCCACCGGCGACTTCGCCGAGGCGCTGGCCACCGTGATGATGGGCCGGGCCCGGAAGTCGGCCACCGTGACCCAACGGGACCGCGAGATCACGGCCTGGCACGAGGCCGGCCACGCCCTCGCCGCGCTGGTGATCCCCGAGGCTCACGACCCCGTGCAGGTGACGATCGTCCCCCGCGGTTCGGCCGGCGGGGTGACCTGGATGGGCGGTGACGACGCGTCATTCCTCACCGGCTCCGAGGCCCGGGCCCGCCTGGTGGTCTCGCTGGCCGGACGGGCGGCTGAGGAGATCCTCCTCGACGGCGACTTCACCCAGGGCGCCTCCGGCGACCTGCAGCAGGCCACCGCCCTGGCGACCCAGATGGTCACCCAGTGGGGGATGTCGAACCTGGGGCTCGTGGCCATGGACCGGGACCGGATCATGTTCGGCGGGATCGGCGACAAGGTCCACGCCGAGATCGACGCCATGCTCAACGAGGCGCTGGAGGGTGCCCGCACCCTGCTGTCCGAGCACCGTGAACTCTTCGACGCCATCGTGACGGAACTGCTCGACGAGGACACCATCGACGTCGAGCGCCTCAAGGCCATCTGGGCCGAGGTCGAGGAACCCTCGCTCGTCGCATAGGCGGCTCCCCGGCCCACGCCCGGCCGTTAGTGTCCGGGCAATGAAGATCGGCATGGTGGGCCTGGGACGCATGGGCGGCAACATGGCCGAGCGGCTGCGCCGCAAAGGCCATGAGGTCGTTGGCTTCGACCGCAACCCCGACATTGCCGACGTCAAGACGCTGACCGAGTTGGCCCGCGCACTCGACGCACCGCGGGTGGTGTGGGTCATGGTGCCGGCCGGTGAACCCACTCGGTCGACGATCGCCGAGCTCGGTGAACTCTTGTCGCCCGGCGACCTCGTCATCGACGGCGGCAACTCCAACTACCGCGACTCCATTGGCCACGCCGAGGAGTTGGCGAAGAAGGAGATCGGCTTCGTCGACGCCGGCGTGTCGGGCGGCGTGTGGGGCCTGGAGAACGGCTACGGGCTCATGGTTGGCGGCTCCGACGAGCACATCGGCCTGGTCCGGCCGGTGCTCGAGGCGCTGGCGCCAGAAGGCGGCCTCGTCCACGCCGGGCCGGTCGGGGCGGGTCACTTCACCAAGATGGTCCACAACGGCATCGAGTACGGCCTCATGCAGGCCTACGCCGAAGGTCTGGAACTCCTCCGGGCGTCGGAGCTCGGCATCGACGTCCCCGGCGCCGTGAAGGCGTGGCGGCAAGGCACGGTCATCCGGTCGTGGCTGCTCGACCTCCTCGACCGGGCCCTCGATGATGACCCGGGGCTCGAGGCGCTCAAGGGCTGGGCCGAGGACTCCGGCGAGGGTCGCTGGACGGTGCAGGAAGCGGTCCGGCTGGCGGTGCCGGCCCCGGCCATCTCTGCTGCCCTGTTCGCCCGCTTCGCCTCCCGGCAGGAGGAGTCGCCGGCCATGAAGGTGATCGCCGCCCTCCGCCAACAGTTCGGCGGCCACGCGGTCCACCAATGAAGGGCCGCCCCCGGGCCGACGCGCTCGTACTCTTCGGCATCACCGGCGACCTGGCCTACAGGAAGCTGTTTCCGGCGCTGTACCACCTCTCGGCCCGGCGTGTGCTGGACGGCAGACCGATCATCGGCGTCGCCGGCTCCGACCTGAGCGACGACGACATCCGCCAGCGGGCCAGGGATTCGGTGGCCGCCGCCGGCATCACCGACGTCGATCAGGCCGCCCTCACCCGACTACTCGATTCGCTCGGCTACGTAAGCGGCAACTACCAGGACCCGAAGACCTTCGAGCGCCTGGCCGAGCACCTGAAAGGCACCGAGCACCCGATGTTCTACCTGGCCATCCCGCCGAGCCTCTTCGACGACGTCGCGTCAGGCCTGGCCAACGCCGGCGTGGCCAGCGGCGCCAGGGTGGTGGTCGAAAAGCCCTTCGGGCGTGACCTTTCGTCGGCTCAGGAACTCAACCGCGTCCTGCACCAGTACTTCCCCGAGGAGGAGATCTTCCGGATCGATCACTACCTCGGCAAGGAAGCGGTCGAGAACCTGCTGGTGTTCCGGTTCGCCAACACTCTGCTCGAGCCGCTGTGGAACCGCCGCTATGTCGCCAGCCTCCAGATCACCATGGCCGAAAGCTTCGGCATCGGCTCCCGGGCCCGGTTCTACGAGGAGGCCGGTGCCATCCGCGACGTTGTCCAGAACCACCTCCTGCAGGTGGTGACCCTCGTGGCCATGGAGCCGCCGGTCGGTCTGGGGGCCGAGGCGCTGCGTGACGAACGCGTCAAAGTCCTCAAAGCCATGGAGCCGGTCGACCCGGCCTACGTCGTGCGGGGCCAATACCGCGGGTATCGCCAGGAGCAAGGGGTCGCCGCCGACTCCGACGTGGAGACGTTCGCCGCCTTGCGGCTGGCGATCGAGTCATGGCGCTGGGCCGGCGTGCCGTTCTACGTCCGGGCCGGCAAAAGCCTGGCGGCGTCGGCGACGGAGGTGGTGGCGGAGTTCAGGCAGCCGCCCCGCCTGCTGTTCGCCCCCCGAGGCGCGGCCCGGCCCCATCCGAACCACCTGCGGTTCTCCCTCGGACCGCTTCAGGCAGTCAGCTTCAGCCTCGACGTGAAGGCTCTCGGTGAGCAGCTCGTCAGCCGCTCGACCGACTTCTCAACCAATCCCGACGCCTTCGGCGCCGGCCGGGCGGCCGACCCCTACGAACGCCTGCTTGACGACGCGCTCGAAGGCGACGCCCGCCGCTTCGCCCGGGAGGACTCAGTGGAGGAAGCGTGGCGCGTGGTCGATCCGGTGCTCAGGCACCCCGATCCGGTCGTACCCTACGAGCCGGGCTCATGGGGCCCACCCGAAGCCGACCGCATCATCGAGGGCGACGACTGCTGGCACTTGCCAGCGAGCTAAACGGTCTTTCTCGCCCGGCTGGCCCGTGCGGTCTTGCCCTCGCCGTTGGCCTCTGTGCCCGCAGCCTTCTTGGCGGGTGCCTTCGCCGGCGCCTTGGCCGCCTTCTTGGCGGTCTCCGGCCGCACCGCCTCCGCGTGGTCGTGGATGTGGGCTTCGCCCTCGTGCTCCTTGTCGAAATTTTCGTGCGGGTAGTGGGCGTGTGTCAGCGCGGCGTGGTCGTGCTCGTGCTCGTGTCGTGAACTGAGGTGCACGAACCCGCCGGACGCCTCGTTGTAATTGTGCGTCACGTGATAGTGGGCATGGCTGTGCGCCAGCGCGGGGTGGTCGTGCCGTTCAAAACCATCGTGATCCGACATACGGGCGCGTGTACCCACATTGATTTCGTGCCAAGCACTGCCGGGTAAGGTGCCGGAACGATGAGACTTTGGCCCGGACAACCGTTCCCCCTCGGCGCCAGCTACGACGGCGCCGGCACCAACTTTTCCCTGTTCTCCGACGTCGCGACCGGCGTCGACCTCTGCCTTTTCGATGACGACGGCAACGAGGAGTGCATTCCCCTCACCGAGGTCACGGCGCTGTGCTGGCACGGCTACCTCCCCAATGTCGGCCCCGGCCAGCGGTACGGCTACCGGGTCCACGGCCCCTACGAGCCCCACAACGGGCACCGCTGCAACTCGAACAAGCTGCTCCTTGACCCCTACGCCAAAGCGGTCGAGGGCGGGGTCAACTGGGATCCGGCGGTCTTCGGCTACCCGCTGGGCGGCGACGACCTCGTCGCCGACCAGCGCGACAGCGCCAAGTTCGTGCCGAAGGCCATCGTCACCAGTCCCTTCTTCGACTGGGGAGTCGACCGCCCTCCGTGCATCCCGCAGCACGAGACGGTGATCTACGAAGCCCACGTGAAGGGCTTCACCAAGCTGCACCCCGAGGTCGACGAAGAGCTCCGCGGCACGTACGCCGGGCTGGCCCACCCCGCGGCCATCGAGCACCTCACGAGCCTCGGCGTGACGGCGGTCGAGTTGATGCCCGTCCACCAGTTCATCCAGGACCACTACCTGATCGAGAAGAAGCTGCGGAACTACTGGGGCTACAACTCGATCGCCTACCTCGCTCCCCATAGCGAGTACGCCGCCAGCGGGCAGCGGGGCGAGCAGGTCGGCGAGTTCAAGAACATGGTGAAGGCGCTCCACGAGGCGGGCATCGAGGTCATCCTCGACGTGGTCTACAACCACACCGCCGAGGGCAACCATCTCGGGCCGACGCTGTCGATGAAGGGCATCGACAACGCCGCCTATTACCGGTTGACCAAGGACCGCCGCTACTACATGGACTACACGGGGACGGGCAACACCCTCAACATGCGCCAACCGCACACGCTGCAGCTGGTGATGGACTCGCTGCGCTACTGGGTGATGGAGATGCACGTCGACGGGTTCCGCTTCGACCTGGCTTCCACCCTGGCCCGGGGCCTGCACGAGGTCGACCGGCTATCGGCCTTCTTCGACCTCATCCAGCAGGACCCG
>JAICGL010000352.1 GCA_025923175.1 Acidimicrobiia bacterium | reverse complement strand
CCCGACCAGACCCGGGTCGTGACGATCGCCGGCGACCAGACGATCGCCGTCGGTTCCGCCATCGCCAACAGCCTCTACGTTTCCCTGCAGCCGGCGTAATCCCGGCCTAGATTTCTCCGCCGATGACGGCCACTGCCGTCCGGCGTCCCCCGTCCCTTCCGGCCGACCGCGACCTCCCCGGCGCCGCCGACCTGCTCGCCGGTGCCGGAGCTGCAGCCGTCGCCCGGTTCCTCGACGAGCGCGGCCTCGAACCCCACCGGGTCGAACCGGCTCAGGCGCATTACCGGCCGGGCCGCTGGCTGGCCGTCTGCTTCCGGACGGGGGTCGTCGAGCGCTCGTCCGGCCGTCCCCTGTGTCCCACCGTGACGGTGGAGTGCCGGGCCGGCGAACCCGACCTGGTGTGGACGTTTCCCGACGACCCGGCCCTGCCCGGCCTGGCCGTGGCCGCCGACGCGGCCCGCGTCCGCCAGCGCCTCCGTCCCTCTCCGGGAGACCTGGCTGTGGAGCCGCTCCGCTACCGCCCCCGCCGCCGGGCCGTCCTCCGCTACCGCCTCGAAGGCAAACGGGTGCTCTTCGGCAAAGTTGTCAACCCCGCCCGCGGCCGCCGTCAACTGGCCCTTGCGGATGCACTTCGCTCCACGGGCCTGCAGCTCGCCCTGCCGGTCGGCCGCATCGGCCCGGGAGCTCTGGTCTTCCCGGCTCTCCCCGGGACACCGCTTCGCGATCTCCTCCTGGCCGGGGGGCCGCTCCCCCCTCCTGAGCGCGTCGTGGCGCTCTCGGAGGAACTACACCGGCGATCACTCCCGGCGCTGGCAGCGGCGGGTGTCGCCCTGGCCGGCGAACGGGCGACGAACCGCCGGCGCGTCGATCCCGCGACCGCGCTGGGCGCCGCCCGGCTGGTGGCACGGCTCCTTCCGGCCGAAGGGTGCGCCGCGGGCCGTTTGGCCGAGGCGGTCGTGGCGTGGGAGGAGGAGTCGGCGCCACCCGAACCCCGGGTCGTGCACGGCGACCTCTACGAGAACCAGGTGTTCGTCAACGGCGACAGCCTGGGCCTCGTGGACCTGGACGATCTCGGGCCTGGCGACGCGCTGCTCGACGCCGCCAACTTCACCGGCCATTTGCTCGTGCTCGGCGCCTCCGGCCCAGCCGCCGCGGCCGTCATCCTCCGGTACCGGGAGGAGCTTCGGGCCGCCTTCCTCCGCCGCCTGGACGCCGATCCCGTGGCGCTGGCATGGCGCGAGGCCTACTGCCTGCTCCGCCTGGCGGCCGGCCCGTTCCGGGTGCTGCACCCCGACTGGCCCCGGCGCATGGCCGACCGGCTGGCGCTGGCGACCTGGGCGCTGAGAGGTTCCTAAGCAGGCGGGCCCAGCTCGCCGTCGATGATCATCTGGGCAACCTGGTGGACCTTCAGGCGGCGGTTCATGGCCTGCTGCTGGATGAACCGCCACGCCTGCTGCTCGGAGAGGTTGTGGTTGTCCATCAGCTGGCCCTTGGCCCGGTCGATGAGGCGGCGCGCCTCGAGCCGCTCGGCCAGATCGCCGACCTCCCGCTCGAGGGCGACGAGCTCCGAGTACCGGCCCAGCGCGACCTCGATGGCCGGGATGAGGTCGCTCTTCTGGAAGGGCTTGACCAGGTAGGCGAGTGCGCCGGCGTCGCGGGCCTGCTCGATCAGGTCGCGCTGGGAGAAGGCGGTGAGGATGAGGACGGCGGCGCGTCGCTCGCCGGCGATATGCCGGGCGGCGGTCAGCCCGTCCATCCCCGGCATCTTGATGTCGAGGATGGCGAGGTCGGGGTCGAGGTCGCGGACGAGGTCGACGGCTTCGTCGCCGCGTCCTGTCTCGCCGACGACTTCGTAGCCTTCTTCTTCGAGCAGTTCCTTCAGATCGAGGCGGATGATGGCCTCGTCTTCGGCAATCACGACGCGCGTGGAAGTCTTCACTGGCTGGCGCTCCGGGGTATCGGTCAGGGCTGGGAGGACAGCTCGTTGGCCATCCGGTCGAGGAGGGCGTCCTGCTCGCCGAGAAGCTCGGTCAGGGTGGTTTCCAGGGCCTGGCGATGCCGGGTCATCGTTTCCGTGTGACGTTGCGCTTCGCGCGCCTCGGCGTCGCTCAATGGGGTCTCGGAGACCAACGCCCGGAGGCGGGCCTCCTCGCTCTCCTCCTCGAGAAAACGTTGCTGTTCGACCGCGACGGCGAGCTCGGCGCGCACCCTCTTGAGGCGCTCGGCGACGTCGAGGAGACGCCGTTGCAGGATCGACCTTGACATCCTGGCCAGTCTACGAGGTGGCGCCGCTCCGTCCATTGTCCGACGACGGGTTCGCGCCCAGCGGGACTTTTGGCCACCCGGCCACCTCCTCCCCCATCCGGGTGGAGGGCGGGCCGTCGAAGAGGTATTCGTCGAGGATCGAGGCCCAGTCGGCGGTGGCGCCAAGCTTCGTGAACAGCCCGCCCAGGCCAAGGTGGATCCTGGTGAGCATCAGCTGGTTCCTGGGGAGCGTCATCTGGCGGATCACGTCGCCATAGGGGCCGTCGATGTTGAACATGGCGTCGATCGTCTCGGAGATGTACTCGCGGGTGTAGGTGAAGGGCCGGTGGTCGACCAGGGGGAGGACCGACAGCCGGGCCAGCTGCACCATCCGCTTGTGGTCGATCTTCGTGCCGGGCCGGAGCCAGCCGTGCCGCTCGATGGCGGCGATGACGGCGTCGTCGTCGCCGCTGCGCAGGGCCGCCACCCGGTCCTTCAGGTGCTCGATCTCCTCCATCTCGAATCGCTTGACGAGCCCGAAGTCGAGGAACCAGATCCCCGGGGTTCGGGGTGTCCCCGAAGAGTCGGCGTCGTCCTCGAAGAAGTAATTGCCGGGGTGGGGGTCGGCGTTGAACAGCAGCATCCGGCTGACGGAGCCGGCCCAGAAGCGGAACAACTGCTCCCCCACCCGGTCGCGCACCTCCTGGGGCTCGTCGAGGAGGTCGTAGAACGACCGGCCCGACACCCACTCGCTGACCAGCACCCGGGCGGTCGAGATCTCGCGGTGGACGGCCGGGATACGCACCCACGGGTGGCCCTCGTAGGCGGCCCGAAACTCCTCCTGGTTGGCGCCCTCGATGCGGTAATCGAGCTCGTCTCCCATCCGTTCCCGCAGCTCGCTGACCACCGGCTCGGGGTCGATCCCCGGGGCGAGGGCCCGCGCGGCGGAGTACAGCAGGAACGCATTGTCGAGGTCGGCCCGGATGGCGACGTCGACGCCGGGGTACTGCACCTTGACGGCCACCGGCGTGCCGTCGAAGAGCCTGGCCCGGTGCACCTGTCCGATGGAGGCGGCGGCCACCGGCTCGGGTGAGAACTCGAAGAAGGCCCGCTCCGGCGGCTGCCCCAGCTCAGCCTTGATGACGTCGGCCACGAGATGGGCGGCCATGGGCGGGGCACTCTGCTGGAGCCCCCGGAGGGCCTGCTGGTACACCTCGGGGAGGTTCTCGGCCACGATCGAGAGCATCTGGCCGAGCTTCATGATGGCGCCCTTCAGCCCGCCGAGAAGCTCGAAGACCTGCTCTGCAGTATGGACGTGAAACGCATCAAGCTCCTCCTCGCCGGCCCGCCGGCTTCGTAGCCGGGCGAGGGCCAGCGTGCGCCGCAGGCCCAGGAAAGCGATCCGCCGGCTGCGCCGGGTCCGTTCCAGCAGGACCTGCGGGCCCGACCGTCGCACCTCCCGGCCGAGAACGACGCCACCGGCGGCCGCCACCGATCCAGCCCCCACCGCCGCCGCGCCGAGAGCCAACCGGGCCCGGCGCGACGACAGCCATCCCGGCCCCCGCCGCCGCGGCGCCGTCGCCATCATCACCACCAGCCAGCCGAATTGGCGTTCCTCACCGCGCCCATCGCGCGGTCAGGAACGCCAGTTGAGCGGTCCCCGTCGGCGGGTTTGAACCGGCGTTCCTTACCACCCCCATAACGCGGTGAGGAACGCCAGTTTGAAGGGGCGTGGGCCGGCACGCAGCTCAGGCCGAGCGCCGGTGTCGCAGCCGGCGGCCGATCAGGAAGGCCACCAGTGCTCCGATCACGGCCGGGAGGAGCCGCTTGATGACGGGCGAGCCGGCCGTGCCGAGGAGGTCGACGGGTTCCGCCGGGCGCGAGACGACCTGCCGGGGCCCGGAGGACACGGCAGTGGCGGGCTCCGCCGAGGTCGACCCGTTGGTCCCGCTCATCCCGCCGGCGAGGGCGGCATCGCTGGCCCCACCCGGCTCGCGGGTCACGGGGGCGGCGGGCGCTGCGCCACCGCCTCCAGTCGCCGACGCCCTGCCCGCACCCACCTCCGCCGGCGCTTCCTGAGTTTCGGGCGCCGCCTCCCCGACGGGCGCCGCCTCGGCCACTGGGGCAGCCGTCTCGGACTCGGCCGCCCCTCCGGCGCCGAGCACGTTCTTCTCCAGGCAGTCCACGAACTGGCCCAGCAGTTTCGTCGAGACGTCGGCCATCACACCGCGACCGAACTGGGCGGCCCGACCGGTGATCGACAGGTCGGTCACAACCTTCACCTTGGTGCCGTCGCCCTCGGACTCGAGCGTGGCGGTGATGGTGGCGTTGGCGTTGCCCTGGCCGCGGGTGTCACGCCCTTCAGCCCGCAGCACCGCCTTGTGGGCGCCGTCGTCCTTCTCGACGAACGTCGCCTTCCCCTTGTACTGGGCCGTGATCGGACCGACCTTCACCTTGACGACGCCGCGGGACTCCTCGCCGTCGATCTCCTGCAGCTCGGCGCCAGGCATGCACGGCGCGATGCGCTCGACGTCGGTCAGCAGACCCCAGGCCTCGTCGACCTTGACCGGCACCACGAATTCGTTGCTCAGCTCCACAGCGGCT